>JALOPA010000743.1 GCA_025454125.1 Thermodesulfobacteriota bacterium | reverse complement strand
GAGGGGGCCGTCGCTGACGAAAATGAGTTCCTGAAACTGGCTGCTTCCGCAGAAAGAGGTTCGGAGCATCCTTTGGGAAAGGCGATCGTGGCTGAAGCGACCCGGAGAGGGCTCACTCTCTCGGAGCCGGCATCCTTCAAGGCGGCGAGAGGCCTCGGCATGAGCGCGACCGTGGACGGCCGGCAAATGCTGGCCGGGAAGCCGGGCTGGTTCACGGAGATGGGCTTGGATCTTGGTCCTTTGGCGCAAGAGCTTTCTTCTCTTCAGAACCAGGGAAAGACCGTGATGGTCGTTGCTGTTGATGCCAAGGTGTCGGGCCTGATTGCGGTCGCCGACCGGGTGAAACCCGATTCCAAGGATGCGATTGAATCCCTTCACAAACAAAATATCAAACTCGTGATGCTCACAGGCGACAATGCCCGGACCGCGGAGGCGATTGCCTCGGAGGTGAGCATTGACGAAGTGGTTGCAGAGGTCCGGCCTGAAGACAAGTCGGCAAGCATAAAAGAGCTTCAGGACCGTGGAAGAAAAGTCGGTATGGTGGGAGACGGCATCAACGATGCTCCTGCCCTTGCTCAGGCGGACGTGGGCATGGCCATCGGCACGGGAACGGACGTGGCCATTGAAACAGGAGACGTCATCCTTGCAAGCGGTAGCCTCCGGGGAGTGCCCAGGGCCGTTGAACTGAGCCGTGCAACGATGCGCACGATCCGTGAGAATCTTTTCTGGGCCTTCTTCTACAACGTCATCCTGATTCCTGTGGCCGCGGGCGCTCTCTCTCTTCCCCCTGGAATTTCTCCCTTCCTATCTGAGACAGCTTCACCCGATTCTCGCGGCCTTTGCCATGGCCATGAGCAGCATCACGGTGGTGACGAACAGTCTGAGGCTCTACAGAGCCAAAATCACATAGTTCGCTTCGCTCACAATTGGAACGCTGGAATAATGGGGTAAGCCGAATCATTCAGTTCCTTCAGGCCAATATTGACGGCTTCGTAAGAAGTCGTCACCCCGGTGAACCCGCCAGAGGCGGACAAGAACCGGGGTCCAGGTATCCTGTAAGTGCTCGAAGAACTTGGATTCCGGCTTTCGCCGGAATGACGAAAAAGACGGGTTTTCGACTTTTTACGAGACCATCAATATCCCACCTTCCACTATTCCAATAGGATTCGAAAAAAAATGATGTTTCTTGACCTAAGTCAAAGCGGGGGAAAGGGGAAGAGCGTAAACTTCGGTTCAAAATCGAGAAACAACCACAACCAAAAGGAGGGAGACCATGTTTTGTTATCAGTGTGAACAAACGGCAAAAGGCGAAGGCTGCACCAAGATCGGCGTTTGCGGGAAACCAGGAGATGTGGCTGCTCTTCAGGACCTGCTGGTCTACGCGCTCAAGGGGCTGTCTCTTTACGCGGTGGAGGGTCGCAAGAAGGGTGTCCATGATCACGAAGTCAACGTATTCACAGTGAAGGCGGCGTTCTCCACCCTGACGAACGTCAACTTCGATCCGGCGCGATTCAAACCCCTGATCGAGCGCTGCGTCGCGCTCCGAGAGGGACTTAAGGCCAAGGTGAAAGCGGCCGGCGGGAAGGGAGATTTCTCCGAGGCCTGCGCAAACTTCAAGCCGGCTGCCACGATGGACGAACTGGTCAAGCAGGGCGAAGCGGTCGGGCTCAAGTCCGATCCGACCATCAACCCGGACATCCTGGCGCTTCAGCACACCACTCTCTTCGGCATCAAGGGCGTGGCCGCTTACGCGGATCATGCCCAGATTCTCGGCAAAGAAGACGACAAAGTCTACGCCTACATCCATGAAGGCCTCGCAGCCATGTTGGACAAGAACCTGACCCTGAACGACTGGGTCGGGCTGGCGCTCAAGTGCGGGGAGATCAACCTGCGGGCCATGGAGCTGCTCGACGCCGGGAACACCGAGACCTACGGCCATCCGACCATCACCAAGGTGCCCCTGGGCGCCAAGAAGGGTAAGGCTATTCTGGTGTCCGGCCATGACCTGAAGGACATGGAAGCCATCCTGAAGCAAACCGAGGGCAAAGGCATTCATGTGTACACCCACGGGGAAATGCTGCCTACCCATGCCTACCCTGGTCTCAAGAAGTACTCCCACTTCTACGGCCATTACGGGACGGCCTGGCAGAACCAGATCAAGGAATTCGCCCAGTTCCCGGGTGCGATCCTCATGACCACCAACTGCATCCAGAAGCCTCAGGGAGCTTACCACGAAAATATCTTCACCACGGGATTGGTCGGGTGGCCCGGCGTGAAGCATGTGGACAGCAAGGACTTCAGCCCTGTCATCAAGAAGGCCCTGGAAATGCCGGGCTTCACGGCAGACAGCAACGGCAAGTCCGTGCTGTGCGGGTTCGGCCGCAACACCGTCATGAGCGTAGCGGACAAAGTGATCGCCGCGGTGAAGAGCGGAGCCATCAAGCACTTCTTCCTGGTTGCAGGATGTGACGGCGCAAAACCGGGCCGAAACTATTACACCGAGTTCGTGGAAAAGGCGCCCAAGAATTCCGTGGTCCTCACCCTGGCTTGCGGCAAGTTCCGCTTCTTCGACAAAGACCTGGGAGACATCGGCGGGATTCCGAGGCTCCTGGATGTGGGACAGTGCAATGACGCCTACTCGGCGATCCAGATCGCCGTGGCCCTGTCCAAGGCCTTTGGTGTGGGCGTGAACGAACTGCCCCTGTCGATGATCCTGTCCTGGTACGAGCAGAAGGCGTGCGCGATTCTCCTGACCCTGCTCCACCTCGGGATCAAGAACATCCGGCTGGGGCCCAGTCTGCCGGCTTTCATCACGCCGAATGTTCTGGACGTGCTGGTGAAGAACTTCAACATCATGCCCATCAGCACCCCGGAAGCGGACCTGAAGGCGATATTGGGATAGATGAGCTCTCTCGCAGAGCGCACAAAGATCCCTCCCACAATCCCTCCCCCTTGAGGGGGGAGGGCAAGGGTGGGGGTGAGCAAGAGGAGAAAGGTGCCATGAAATGCCCTGGTCAGGATAGTCAATATTGGAAACCGGGTGCCATTTTCGAAACCAAGTGTCCGAAATGCGGTGCGGAGGTGGAGTTCTTCAAGGACGACTCGATGCGGCGCTGCGGCAAGTGCGGTCACAAGTTCCTG
>JALOPA010000742.1 GCA_025454125.1 Thermodesulfobacteriota bacterium | reverse complement strand
AAGATTCTTCAACAAAGCGCCGAGGCTGTGGGCCTTTACGGGCAAGACCTGATCTTGGAAGTCAAAAACAACCCCGTCCAAGCGGCCGAGCTTATCTTTCTGGCGGCGGAGATTCGAAAGGCCGGAGGGGACGAGAAGGTGCTGACCGATCTGCTGGTCGACTATGTTGAAAAGATCGGCTCACGGCTGACCCTCGATACGGCCCGAGAGAATCAGGTGGAAGGGGAACGGCATTTGCGGCAGGTCCTGGACAGCGTTGAATCGGAAATCCTCGCTCGCCTCAGAAAGATGGACGTCAGGGAAGATATTCTAAAGAGGATTGAAGACAGGCTCAACAGCCGGTATGACGAGCTGTTCGACAACATCAAAGACAAGTGGAACAGATCCCTGGCGCCTCAGGCCGATGGAAAAGCAGCGGGGCCTGAAACCAGTGTGCTTCAAATACTGGAGCGGAGTGTCGGCGAGAACGATGAGTTCGCAAAAATCCTGAGGATGGTTCGCGACGAGGTCCATGCCAAAGGCATGGGTGAAAATGATTTTACGACGATCCTGGAGGAGATGGCCGAGCAATACGAACGCTGGCAAAGCTCAAAGGACAAGACCTTAACATTCCAGGAGACCCTAGACTCGAAGTCGCTGGCCTTTTTCCTGAATAAGGAGATCTCGCGGGCTTCACGTTACGACCTCCCTTTTGCCGCCGTTTGTTTTGCCGTTGTGTCGGCCAAAACGAACAGAAAACTTCCTAAGGGATCGATTACGCAGGCAGCTATCGTAGAGGCTATCATGAATCGCTTTGCTTCAAACATCCGAGGATCGGATATCGCGGCAATGACCGGAAAAAACAGGATTGTGGGGATCTTTCCCATGACCACGCCGGAGGAGGGAAAGCTGTCCCTTAAGAGGCATCTCCGGTTTATCAACATGAGGCCTTTTGATATCCGTGGCGTTCGGGTTGCGGTTCAGGTGGCAGGCGTGGTGACTAATTTCGATCCCAAACGAACACCGAATACGGCAGCCTTTCTGGAGGTCCTGTACGAGGATCTTTCCGTTATGATTAACAGAATCAAGAATATTCACGGCCTGGCATAATTCAGTTCACTCCCTTTTTCGGACTCGGACTGTCCGCGAGTTCCAACCGAAGACCTTCGCCGAGGTCGTGAGCGCCTGGACCAAAGTCCAAGGTCAGGAGGCAAAGAGGTGGCAGGCGACGAAGTGCCCGGGTTCGATCTCCAGAAGCGGAGGCTCGTTCTTTTCGCAACCCTCCTTGTACTGCTGGCACCTCGGATGGGACTGATCACGTCGCCCTCCAATACGATCTCCTCTGCCTGATGCTCAGGATCCGGCACAGGAACAGAAGCCAAGAGGGCGCGGGTATAGGGATGCTTGGGCGCCACATAAAGGACCCGGCTCTCCGCCATTTCCACGAGCTTCCCGCAATACATCACGCCCACGCGGTTGCTCAGGAAGCGCACCACAGCCAGGTTGTGAGAAATAAAGAGATAGGTGAGGCCGAGCCTCTTCTGGAGGCTGACGATCAGGTTGAGGATAGAGGCCTGGGCCGAGACATCCAGGAGCGACGTCGGTTCATCGAGGACGATGAACTTGGGATTGATCGAGAGGGCCCGTGCAATGGCGATCTGCTGCCGCTGGCCTGCGCTCATCTCATGGGGGAATCGCGGGCCGCAGTCCCTGGGAAGCATGACCAGTTCCAGCAATTCCTCCACTTTTTTCTTGACCTCGCCGGCGGACCACCCCTTCACGATGAGCGGCTCGCCGATGATCCTCCAAATTCTCATGCGGCCGTTGAGGGAAGCATAGGGATTCTGAAAGACGGCCTGGATATCATTTCGGTATTCGTCCAGAGAGGCCCCCCGGAGCTGAGTGATGTCGCCTCCCCGGAAAAGGATTTGGCCTGCTGTGGGCTCATAAAGCTTGAGCAGCAACTTTCCGATGGTCGTTTTCCCGCATCCGGACTCTCCCACGAGGCCGAAGGTCTCCCCTTCCTCAATGGCAAAGGAAACCCCATCCACCGCCTTCAGCTCCACCACCCTCTTGCGGAGAAAACCGGAGACAATGGGAAAATATTTTTTCAGGTTGTCCAGCCGGATCAGGGTGCCCATTTAGATCTCCTTCCAGCGCCAGCACCGCACACGGTGGTCCTGAGAGACCTGCTCCATGAGAGGCACCTCCTGACATCGGTCAATCCCATGAGGACACCGGGGCGAAAAGCTGCACCCGACCGGGTGGTACAGAGGGTTCGGAAGCTGGCCTGGGATCGTGTAAAGCTCCACATCGCCTTTCTCGCCCTTGGGCAGAGACGCAAGAAGCCCTCGTGTGTAAGGATGCTTGGGATTCTTGAAAAGCTCCCGGACCGGGGACTCCTCCACAATCCGGCCGCAATAAAGGACCGCCACCCGGTCGCACATCTTGGCCACCAGCCCGAGATTGTGGGTGATGAGGATCATGGTGGTCTGGAACTTGGACTGCACCTCGCGGATCAGCTTGATGATCTGCATCTGGATCGTGACATCAAGCGCGCTGGTGGGTTCGTCTGCAATGAGAAGGTCCGGCTGGCAGGACAGAGCGGTCGCGATGATCACCCGCTGCTTGAGCCCGCCGCTCAACTGGTGAGGATAATCCTTCGCGCGCATTTCCGGGGAAGGAATGTTGACCACCTTCATCACGTTCACGATCTCTTCGGAGACCGCCTCCACCTTCTGGTGGCGATGATACTTGAAGGCCTCTCCGATCTGAAACCCGATGCGAAGAAGGGGGTTGAGCGCGGTCGTGGGATCCTGGGGGATGAAGGCAATCTGATTCCCCCTGATCTTCTGAACCTCTTTGGGGTCTTTCTTCAGGATGTCCTCGCCCTTGAACAGTATCTCCCCGGATACGATCCGGCCCGCAGGCTTGGCGACCACTCCCACCAGGGCCTGGCCGATGACGGTCTTGCCGCTGGCGGATTCCCCGACCAGACCCCATACCTCCTGCTTCCGCACGGCGAAGTCCACATCTTCGACGGCGCGGATCACACCACGGTCCGTACGGAAGTGGATCTGGAGATCTTTGACCTCTAAAATGTTTTCGTTGTTTCCTGTCATAGTCCTTTAGGCTTTGAGCTGGTGCCTCGGATCCAGTTCATCCCGCAGCCAGTCTCCCAGCAAGTTTCCTCCCAACACGGTGATGCAGATGGCAATTCCCGGAAACGTTGCGATCCACCACGCGAAGGTCAGATAGACTCTGCCGTCCGCAAGCATCCCTCCCCAGGATGCTGTCGGCGGTTTGACGCCCAGACCCAGGAAGCTCATGGCCGCCTCGAAGATGATCATTTTGCCCACGTCCAGGGTGGCCAGCACGACCGCCGTATTGAGCACGTTGGGCAGGATGTGAACCAGGAGAATCCGCCACCACTTGCAGCCGGAAATCACTGCCATCTCGATGAACTCCGACTTGGAAAGGCTCATGGCCTCGAAACGGACAATCCGCGTGTAACCAACCCACTGGGTGATCCCAAGAACGATGATGAGGTTGGTGAGGCTGGGGCCGATGGCGCCGATGATCGCAATGGCGATCAGAATGTAGGGAAGGGACAGCATCATGTCTGTGAAGCGCATGATGACCGCATCGATCTTTCCCCCGAAATACCCTGCAATGATC
>JALOPA010000059.1 GCA_025454125.1 Thermodesulfobacteriota bacterium | reverse complement strand
GGTTAGGAGTAGCCTTGTACTGATGTCCTCTCTTATCCCTCAACCCCTCTCAGGACCAGGTGTGCGAGCACCTCGGCCCTGGATCGCCAAGGCCGAGGGTGATAGAGTCGGGGCTTCAGGCCACGGTGTTTGCACCACCGTGCCGCTGCGATCAACATCATCCGAGTACGCCAATGCCGACCACAACGCTTGAGGGCTACGCCCCGAGTTCCACCATTCTGTGCGTGTCTTGCCATGGGCGCAAGGGTGGTCTATGAACCCAGTGCCCCGCCTTCATCCGCTACGCCAGAACTACTTCCGAACCCACCCAGATCTGCTCACGCTCCCCATCTCGGATGAACTTCGGTGGACTTTGGTCGCCATTCAAAGCCTTACCCATGGCTCTGCGCGGCTTTTTGGCACAACAGCCAATGAATTCGGCTATTTTCACCTTCAAATGGCGACCATCCAGACTGCGCTCGGCTTGGCTGCCCAAGACGCTCGGCGCACTCGGAAGCTTCTCCGCGCCCTGGAGGACCTTGGGTATCTGGACGTCATCCCCGGCGGTTCAGACCCCAGAGGAAACCAATACCGGTTGCGCTGGGCCGGAGTTTCCACGCCCCACCCCGCCTTCAAAGGTTTCGCAACCCGCTTCCGCGGCATTGAGGTCCCGCGGGAGTTCGTATTCCACGCCAATCCCGACTTCGGCCCAGCCCTGCGGTGCACCTGGCTTGCCATCTACCGCTACCTTTCCGAGGAGCAGGCCGCGAATGGGCTCTCAGTCGACACCCCGGTCTTGTTCCACGCCGAGGCTGTTATAGGCGAAAGTCACCTCCATTTGGGTGAGCGCGGCCTGCGCTACCGCTTGTTCCAACTGGTTCAATTAGGCGCCTTCGAACGGTTCGACGCGCGGGGTGTGGGCAGCAAGAAACCCTACCTCCGTGTTCGCTGGACCGGCGAGCACGCTATTCCAGAAGGTTTGGTCCTGACAGACGCCCATGGTGTTCCTTTGCCTCAACATGACCAACCTGGCTCGGCCACTTCTGCCCAGGCTCCCTCAGGCCTCCAAGTAGAGGATGTGTTAGATCCGGAAGGACCCGACAGGCTGCAGGATAAACACAACAGGGTTCCGGAAGAAAAAGACAAGGGTCCGGAAAAGAACGACAGGTCTTCACCGGAAGAAAAAGACAGGGGTCAGGAAAACAATGACAGGTCCCTGGAAGAGACAGACAGATCTTCTGAAGGAAGAAGAGAACAACCCCTTCCATATAATAGAATTTTAAGTACGTACCCCTCTCAGGCGGCAGGCAGTACCCGGGAGGTACCGCGCGCGCGCGAGGGGACTGAGGCCCAAACGCCTGCCCTTGCCTGCCCAGGGGGGGGAGGTCCTCCTTCAGATGCCGAACAGGGGGCATACGGTACAAGCTTGCAGGAGCTGATTGAAGAATTCGAAAAATGTGGAATCAAGTGGAGTGCAGAGCACCGAAGCGCACTGCACGAACAGGTTCAGAAAATGGGGGGAACTACCGAGACGCTAAGGTTCTTGAAGGAAATCCTGGCGTGTGAGCGGAAGGGGAAACTACGAAAACGCGCAGCCTTCTGGATTCTGGAGACCCTGCAATCTCCCAAGAAAGTGGCTTTCTGGTTGGAACACGCGGAAACAGAGGGCGAGGAGGTGTCTCGGGAGAGGGTGATATCCCCGACCCTCCCTCCCACAAAACCCACAGCCACCACCTGCCAAAGTCCACCCGAGTTGCTTGGGAAGTTGTGTGCCAGTCAGGCTATCGCCCCGGCTGAGTTGCTGACTGGATACGGACCCGAGGACACGTTGGGCGTCTATGCGATCGCGCTAGCCGCCTACGCAGAAACGCCTTCCCTACGGCCATGGGGCGTGAAACAAGGCTACGGGCAAACCCCGAACAGCCGGCAGTGGAACATCGCACCCTTGCGGAGAGCGACACAATACCTCACACGCTTACAACAAGGGAAAACTCCCATCGGAACCGTCCTTGCAGAACGCCTGGCTGCGGCTTGGGATGCACTTGATGACACTCTGGAACGGCACGAATCCGATCACCTCAAGTCCTGTGAGGCGATCGCGGCCTGGATAGAGGCCTTGGGGTGCGCCGAGAAATACATGAAGGGCACCGCACACACCCTTAGCCAGGAGCTTGGGCGGTTGGACCGCTACCTTTTCGACCGACAAAACCAACAACGACCACTGGTGGGAGCCCTTGGGCCCACCATAGTGAACAAGTTCATTGCGATCATGAACGACGTCGCCAAACAAATCGAAGATGAGGCTGCTGATGTTGCCGGATGAGCGCACCAGCAGTGAACTGGAAATCCTGGTTCACATCACGGCACCTCGGGTGTTGCGGAGCTACGGCACCGAACTCGCCCGGCGCACAACCAGCCAACTATACGACACGTTGAAGGCTGCCAACGGGCGTGGAATCTACCTCTGGCCACAGACGTGTGAGGATGGGGATGACCCGGCGCACGTCGTGATGACCTACAAGGCGCGAATCAACGTCGAGGTTCTTAAATCCCTCCAAGCCTTAGGCCACAAGGAAAACCCGGAAACCGTCCTCCAGCAGATGCTGGAAGAGCAGGGCCAAATTTTGGCCCGAATCATTGCCACAACCAGCCGGACGGAGATCCTCAATGCGTGAACGCAGCGAAATCGAAGACCTAGAGCGAGCCTTCCTTTCGGGCGTTGTGATGGCCGCTTCTATCTCCAGTCGAGAGCGAGACTTGCTGCCTGTGCTCGCGGGGCTCAAACGCGCTATGGACAATAGCCGGACGCCCTTTTTCTTTGTGCCACGCAACCAGGCGATCGCGAGCGCGATGTTGGACCTGTGGGTGGATGAAGCGAGAGGTGGTGTCGCTGCGGTCGCAGACACCCAACGGATCTATCGCGAAATACCCAGAGGCACCGTTGCTGACTGGGAAGCTCTAGAGGAATATCTGCTCTACGCCGGAGCGATCAGCAACCTTGATGAGGGCTTGCGCACCCTCCAGGAATTCAACGACCTCCGAAGGCTCACAGCGTTGGGGCAAAACCTGGAAAGGGAAGCTGCTGCTGGGGCTAAGCCTGCGCGGGAACTCATTTCAGACATCACCCAGGACCTCCTCCGGATCGAGAATCAACAAGGTGCTCAAGACCGCCTTCAAGGCGTCACCTTCGCTGAGGTTGGTGAACAAGTGATGGAGAACATCCTTGAGAACGTTGAGCACCGGGATGACAAAACACGGTATGCCGGCGCACGCTGTGGGATCAGTAATATCGACCACTGCCTCGGCGGTTCATTGAGGCCTGGGAGTGTGCTGGTTCTGGCGGCGCGGCCTGGCAAAGGTAAAACCTCGCTGGCCGCCAAGTTCCTGCGCACGACCGCCTCTCAAGACCCCAGTCGCTGGGCGGCTTTCGTGTCTCTGGAAATGACTGAGGAGGATATTCTTGAGCGCGAAATCGCCACGTCGACCGGAATAGACACACGGCGGCTGCAGGCTGGGCACCTCCAAGACGACGACCTGGAAGTGATCAGGGAAGCTCTTGAGGGTATAAAGGCACGACAGATCGTGCTCTACGACTCTTCGTTCAGCGCCATAGGCGACGTGATTGCGGCCCTGCAGGCCAAGACGCTCCAGAAGGGGACCCCCCCTTCCCTGGTGGTCATCGATTACCTCCAGCTCTTTGATACGTCCGGCTCCGACTCCTCTGGGAACCTCGCAACGGCTTTGGGTGAAATCAGTCGTGCCATCAAGACCAAGATCGCCAATGGGCTACGGACTCCTGTGGTGCTGCTCAGCCAGTTGAATCGCGAGATTGAGCACCGTCAGGGTGGGAGGCCCCAAATGTCCGACCTCCGCGATTCGGGAGCCATTGAGGCCGATGCCGACGTCATCATGTTCCTGTATGACGCGAGTAACCGTCCACCTGCAGAAGATTCACCCGAGCCGGAGTATGTGGAGGTTTGGGCGGAAATTGTAAAACATCGCAAAGGCCCGAAAGGCCGTTGGATGCTGGCGTTCTATATGTCCAGGACTGATTTCCGCCAGATCGAGCGGTACACGGACGGCAGCGGTGGCCCCGTGCAGCCTCCGGCCAGACTGCAGCGCCGCGCCCTGATTCCGCCTGACGAAGAAGGTAGGGGCTAGCCATGCTGAGCGCAGCCCTTCGAGAGCAGTTACTCCGGGCGCTCCATGTTCGGGAACTGGCGGAGCGGCGGGGGCTTAGAATCCACGTCGTTCCGGGCGGTTGGACCGTCTGTTGCCCCTTTCATGACGACCAAAAACCTTCGCTTCACATCTACTCCGACCCCTTGCGGGGCTTCCACTGTTTCGCCAGCACCTGCAAGAAGTCCGGCGACGTCCTGACCTGGCTCACCGAGCTGGATGGGATGAGCTTTCATGAGGCTGTGGAATACCTGGCCCATCTTGGAGGCGTGGATCTGGGCTCTGAGTGGAGGGTTTATGGCGGTGACCAAGGGCCCACGGACCGGGATGCCGCACGGGAAAAGCGGGAGCGGTTCTGTGGGCTCCTGGAGGCCGTAGATGCCTTCTTCCGGGCCCAGCTATGGCAGGGAGATACCCCCGGTTCACGACTGGCCCTGGAGGCCCTCAAGGCGCGTGCTCTGCCGGATGCCATTGCGCAACGTCTGGGGTATGCCCCGGACCAATGGGACAGCTTGGCGGCCCACCTGCGGGGCCTGGGTTACAGCTACGACGAGATGGTTGAAAGCGGGCTGGTCCGGCGCAGCCAGCGGAGTGGCCGGCCTGTGGATTTCCTGCGACACCGCTTGGTCATTCCGATCCGGAATCGCACCGGGAGGCCCGTTTCCTTTGCGGGGCGTGCCCTGGAGGGCGCGGTCGTCACTGCTTTGCCGGATTCAACCGAGGCGTCGAAATACCTGAATGGCCCAGAAACCTTCCTGTTCCGCAAAAGAGACCTCTTGTTCGGGCTGGCCGAAGCTCTCTCGAAGCGCACCAGTCGATTGCCGTGGGTCCTAGCGGAAGGATACTTCGACGTCCTAAGCCTTGAGGCCGCAGGTATGCCCGCCGTTGGGGTCATGGGTTCCGCGTTGACTGAGGAACAAGCTCAGGAAATCGCCCGCGGGACGGACTCCGTCATCATCTGGCTCGACCCGGACCAAGCCGGGATGAAAGCCACCGAGAAAGCCCTGCCGAAACTCCTGGCCGCCAATCTCAGGGTTGTCATCCTGCGGCAGAAACCCGCCGAAGCGGGTGGCTCTAAGCTCGATCCCGATGAGACGGTTCGCCGGTACGGGGGGGAGGCGGTGAAGCGGCTCTTGGCCTCGCCACGGCAAAGCCAAGAGTGGACCGCGTGGATCATTGCCCACCTCAAAGAGACCCACAGGCTCCGCGAGGACAGTGTGCAGGACCGGATGCGCCTGCTCCAGCTTCTCGGCGAGTTCCTATGCGAAGGGTATCCCCGCGTGGCTCCCCCGCGGCTGATCCTGGAGGCCTTGGCTGCGGAAGCCAAAACGTCCATTGGGCAGCTCTTGAGCTGTCTGGACTCCGTGCGGAAGGAAGCCCAAGGGAACCGGCAACGGCAACGCCAGGAGGCCGCCTTGGCGCCAAAAGCGGGGGGGAAGCCCAGTGCTGAGGTGCTCCCCTTGCCGGCCCTTGAAAAGGAAATCTGGCTCGCCCTGGAATACATGGCCGATGGGGACGCCCGCGGCCTGGATGCGGTCCGGAATGTCCCAGCCTGGGAATGGGAGGTTTTACCTCACGGCCACCTGGTGCTCGAGATCGCCGAGAATGGGGGCGTTCCCGCCTCCCCGCTGGCCGTCGCTGTAATGCGTGAAGCCAAGGCCAGGCGGGCTAAACGGCTTGAGGGCGGAGACGCATTTCTGCTGCACCTCTTGGTGCACAAGAAAGTGCTCACCCTCAAGCTTGGGGAGATCGAGCGTGAGTTGAACGAGCCCTACCTAACCATGGACTTGGACCGCCGGGAGGCCATCGTCAAAGAGAAGGGGGAGATCCTCCGTGAGCTGGCGAAGCTTGGGGGGCTCCGGCCAAGAACCATCGCCTCGGGGGGCGGCGTCGGGGGATCCCTCTAGCAAACCTCAAGAGGTAGCCAGGCAGAAAGGAAAACAGGCGAAAACATACCCATACATCTATACATACACATATACAGATATCCAAAGCAACAGGTCAAGGAATCAACACTTAAACAAAACCAGCGCCAAAGAAAGAAAGGAGCAGAGAGGAAAAGAAAAGACGAAAGAAGCGGAGAGTAAGGCAAAGAGCAAGGCAAAGAGCAAGGCAAAAAAATACAGGGGAAGAGGAAGAAATAAAAAGGTAGTAGACAGAAAAAAGAGAAAGTGTTACAATCAGACAAGCGATCAGGTATGGCACTAAGTAAACAAGGCAACAGCGCTACGCAAACAACCCGAAACAACCACCAACACGGAGAGTTGAATGTTTAACGTCATCCAGACCGACCAGGGCCCGGACCTCGAGTGGGTAGGGCTCAGCGATCGACCACGGTCCATCATGCTTGGCTCAGGGAAAGGGGGTTGCGGCAAGACGGCCTCAACCGTCCAGACGGCAGCCGCCCTGGCGGTGCGCGGGGCGGACGTCCTGATCGCGGAGATCAGCGAAGGGCATGGGCCCTTGACGCACCGTTTTGCGCCGAGGGAGTTCCACAACGGGCACGGCACGGGACGTGCCCTGCAGCGCATCGTTGGAGCAGCCAGGCCGGGTGCCACCTATTTCGAAGCACGTACCCAGTTCCTCCCGGAAGCACGAATCGAAGCCGAGGGGCTGTTCACGACCATCAAACGTGTCCAGGTTGATCCTCAAAACCCCAAGGCATGTTTCGAGTTCATGCCCTGTGCGGAGACGCATTTGGCCACTGTGGCGGCCAATCCCCGGATGCAGGAACGTCCCACACGTCGAGCCCTTTTTGCCGCCACCATTGATGCCTTGGTGGAGCGCCGCGGAAAGCCGTGGGACTTCATTCTTTTCGACGTCCTGCCGAACGTGGACAGCCTGGTGCTCAAAGGGGCTCTGGCGACGTGCGACGCCTTCGCCTTGCTTGTGGACATGCAGAGCGCGGATCCCTTGCCGGGTTTCCCTGCTCTCCGTGAGGAGATTCAGTCGATTGAGCGTGAGAAAGGCCGGACGGGACAAGCCCCAGAGCCACTTTTCAAAGGATTGATCTACAACCGGATCGCGACCGGGCGAGGCAAGCGCCCCCCCCTTACCGAGCGCATCAATCGGTTGGAGATCGACCGCCTCATGCGGAAGGCCAATCGAACCTTCGGCATCCTGGCCGAAATCCGAGAAATGGCTTCCTTGCAAATGGTCACCTACAACATGACCGCGGTGGAGGAGCTGGCCAGGGCCTACGGAGGGACCATCCCCCCCAACCCCGAGGAACTGAGCGACCGCGATCTGGAGCAACTGGAGTTCTTCACGGAAGGGATGGACGAAGGTACCAACCCTCTGACGCTGACGGCGGGCCCACGCTATCTCGGGAAGTTCATGCCCTCGGCGAAGAAAAGCCTTCTGGCTGAGGAGAGGGCCATGCTCGGGCTCATCCTTGGCTTATCAGGGGATGCCAGGGCCTTCGATGACTACCAGACGGCGGTGGAAAATTACTACCGAAGCATCGCGCGGAGCGATGAGGAGGAAGGAGGTAGTGGAGAATGAGCGGCGGGAGCGGATTACCTAACGACAGGCTTCTCCGTGGCCTCCAGGCCGCCGGCAGGGCCACCCAGCGACGTTCCGACCTGAGCTTCGAAGGACTGGTGCCACGCCCCCCGGTTGATCCAGCGCCGCCCGAAGAGGAGGCCGAAGCTGTGACCGCGTTGCCAGCCTCGGGCAGTCCTGCGGTTGAGAGCAACGGAGGGCCGGAAGGGGACGCTGCTTTGCCACTGCCACCGCCACCAGCAAGGCCTTCCCAAAGACCTCCGCGGGACCTCGCTGAGGAAGAGGCCAAGGCCACGGCCAATCTGACGAAAGGCCTAACACGGCCAGGCGACGAGACGTCAAAGCTCGTGAACATCAGTGTGGACCTGGCACTCCTGCGCTTCCTGAACAGGATGGCAGAGGAGCGGGAGGACACGAAAGGTGAGCGTGGGCGGGCCCAAGTGATGCGCGAGGCTATTACCTATCCCTTGCAGGACAGGACCGCGCTTACGATGGCTCACCCCATCCTTGCAAAGCGAAGCCGGGCCTATGGTGCGCGGAGCATTCCCT
>JALOPA010000058.1 GCA_025454125.1 Thermodesulfobacteriota bacterium | reverse complement strand
CCAAAGCGCGATTCCCAGCAAGGCCCCGAAAAAAAGGGTGACAAAGATACCGAATTTTCTGATTTCCGGGAGATCAGTCGAGGATGAGGTCATCGTGCCAGTCTCTTTTCTCCTCCCACAGAGGCTGCTCTTCCTTGAGTAGAAGAAAATCCTCCAGGACGAGCAGGTCCATCTCCGTGCGCATAAAGCAGCGGTAAGCGTCTTCCGGAGTGCAAACGATCGGTTCCCCCCTGACGTTGAAGCTTGTGTTCACCACGACGGCGCATCCTGTCAATCTCTCGAATTCCTCGATGACCCTGTAGTAGTCGGGCTTTTCTTCCTGGCCGACGGTCTGGATTCGCGCGGAGTAGTCCAGGTGGGTCACGGCGGGGATGTCGCTCCTCTTGGTTTTGAGTCTCTCCCGGATGCCCATCCCGTCCGGAGAGGGCTGCGGGAAACGCCGGCTCTCCTGCACTTTGGCCACCAGGAGCATGTAGGGGCTCGGCCGCTCGAGGTCGAAGTATTCGGACGCTTTTTCCTCCAGCACGCTGGGGGCGAAGGGCCTGAAGGACTCTCGATACTTGATCTTCAAGTTCATGACGCTTTGAGTCTCAACCTGCCTTGGGTCCCCGAGGATGCTCCTGGCGCCCAAGGCCCTTGGCCCGAACTCCATCCGGCCGGAGAGGTAGCCCACGATTCTCCCTTGCGCGATGAACTCAGCGATCACCCCGGGCCGCTCCCCTTGGCCCAATCGGCGATAGGGATAGCGCTTTTGATCCAGAAAGGCCTGGATCGCATCGGGCGAATACCTCGGCCCCAGGTAGGATCCGTGCTGGCCGTCTCTGCCGGAAGGAACCGTTCTTTCCTGCTCCAGAAAGCGATGCCACACGGCAAGAGCCGCTCCCAGGGCGCCGCCCGCGTCGCCCGCAGCCGGTTGGATCCACAAATCCTTGAAAGGCCCCTCTTTCAAAATGCGGCCGTTGGCCACACAATTCAGGGCCACTCCTCCTGCAAGGCAGAGATGCTCCAGCTTCGTCTCCCGATGGACATGGGACACCATTTTCATCAGGGTCTCCTCTGTCACGGCCTGGATGCTCGCCGCGAGATCCATCTCTCTTTCGGTGATTTCCGTCTCCGGTTTTCTCGGGGGTCCGCCAAAAAGGTTCTCGAAGCGATGGTTCGTCATCCGGAGTCCGCCGAGAAAATCAAAATAGGAGAGGTTGAGGCGCAGCGATCCGTCTTCCTTCAGGTCCACCAGCTCGCTGAGGATCAGGTCTTTGTAGCGGGGCTTGCCGTAAGGCGCAAGGCCCATGAGCTTGTACTCCCCCGAGTTCACCCTGAAACCGGTGAAGTACGTGAAGGCCGAGTAGAGCAGTCCGAGAGAGTCCGGGAAATGGAGCTCCTTGAGCAGGCAGAGCTCCCTTCCTTTTCCGTACCCATAGCTCGCCGTCGCCCATTCCCCCACACCGTCCACCGTGAGAATCGCCGCCTCCTCAAAGGGGGAAGGGTAGAACGCCGAGGCCGCATGGGCTTCGTGGTGCTCGGTGAACAGCACCTCTCCGGTGTATCCCAACTCCCTTTGAATCACCCTGGGGACGTGGAGTTTCCGGCCCAGCCACAGGGGCATGGATTCCAGCCAGGACCGCCAACCCCTCGGCGCCACGGTCAGATAGCTCAAAAGCAATCGTTCGAAGGTCAGGATCGGCTTGTCGTAAAAGACCACGAAGCTCAGCTCATCAGGCGTGATCCCGGCTTCCGCGAGGCAGTATTGCGCCGCATGGATCGGGAACCGGGGATCATGCTTTTTCCTTGTGAAGCGTTCCTCCTGAGCGGCCGCAACGATGCGGCCGTCCTCCAGGAGACATGCGGCGCTGTCGTGGTAAAAGGCGGAAATCCCCAGGATAGATATTTTCTTTCCCACCTTCTTCATAGAGTCCGTCATCTGTTTTCTCTGAACCAGCGATAGCTCCTCTCGATTCCCTCACGAAGAGGGATCTTGGGCTGCCAGCCGAGAGCCCTGAGCCTGCCGACATCCAGGAGTTTTCGCGGCGTGCCGTCGGGTTTGGTCCGGTCATAGCGGACTTCCCCCCTGAAACCAACGATCTCCTTGATCAGATCAGCGAGTTCGCTGATGCTGATGTCCTTGCCCACTCCAATGTTGATGATCTCCGAGTCCTCGTAGTGATCCATCAGGAACACACACGCATCGGCAAGATCATCCACGTGCAGGAACTCCCGCATCGGTGTTCCCGTGCCCCAGAGGGTCACGGAAGAATCGCTGGAGGAGCGTTCGCTGCGCTCACTTGAGGCGTCGCTCCGCGGAGTGAGGTTTGAGGTTTGAGGATCGCTTCGCTTGAGGGTTAAGGCCTCATTTTCCCTTTCTTGTTTTGCCTCCAGCCTCCCACCTCTAACCTCCAGCTCCTTTAATTTTGCTTCATGAAACTTCCGAATGAGCGCAGGGAGTACGTGACTGGTTTCCAGGTCAAAATTGTCGCCGGGGCCGTAGAGGTTGGTCGGCATCACAGAAATAAAGCGGGTGCCGTACTGCCGGTTGTAGGACTGGCACATCTTGATGCCGGCGATCTTCGCAATGGCATAAGGCTCATTGGTCGGTTCGAGCTTGCCGGAAAGCAAGGACTCTTCTTTCATCGGCTGAGGGCAGTCCCGCGGATAGATGCACGAACTGCCGAGAAACAGCAGCTTCTTCACCCCTGCCTTGTAGGCCTGATGGATGACATGGGTCTCGATCATGAGGTTCTCGTAGATGAACTCCGCCGGGTAGGTGTTGTTGGCCAGGATTCCTCCCACTTTTGCCGCAGCGAGAAAAACGTATTCCGGCTTTTCCGCTTTGAAAAAAGCCTCGACCTCCGCCTGCCGCAGCAGATCGAGTTCCCTGTGGGACCTCACGATCAGATTGGAGTACCCTTCCGATTCCAGCTTTCTCGTTATCGCGGAACCGACCAACCCTCTATGACCGGCAATATAGATGCGAGCGTCAGTTTCCATATGCACCCTTGTTTGAGGATTGAGGTTGGAGGTTAGAGGCGAAAAGAAAAACGTTGGAGGTATGAGGCTAGAGGTAAGAGGCAGACACGTCTTAGCCTCCAACCTAACGCCGCGCAGGGCTCCTCCCCACCGTTCCGCGCAGGCTATTCACTAGGCCGTCGAGTTTTCTGTCGATCACCTCACAGCGGTTTCTGATTTCTTCTGAACCGCTCTCCGTGAATAAACGTCTTCGTCGGAAAACCTCCGTCAGAGTCAATACTTCATACAGCGATCCCTGCGCAATATGAAGATACTGGATGAACTCCTTCTTATATTGCCTCCCTTTCCCTTCGGCGATATTTTGCCCAGGGGAGACCACGGCTGCTTCCATCTGACCGATGAGCCTCAGAAATCGATTTGGTGGTAGAGTTTCCAGCAGACCAAGGATGAATTCAGCCAGATCGACGGACAGCCGCCATACCTCCAGTTTCTCGAAAGGGAAAACGTATTTTCCCATGTTTTGCCTCCAACCTCTAACCTCTATCCTCCAACTTTCTTTCGTCACTTGTCACTTGTTACTCGTTACTTGTTACTCGTTACTGTAGTTGAGCACTCGATACCCGCTGTCCTTGCAGAGCTGATCCCTCGAGGCCTCTTCGAGGTCAGCCTTCACCATACTTGAAATCATCTCTTCGAAGGAGATCCTAGGCTCCCATCCCAGAGCCTTTCTCGCTTTTGAGGCATCTCCCAACAACTCATCCACCTCCGTGGGTCTGAAATACCTTGGATCGATTTCGACTGCTACATTTCCCGCTCGCAGGGCTTGCTCACTGAAATCTGATGCAAAGGCACCAGATTTCAGACGACGCGGCTTCGCCGCTCCCCGGATTGCTTTCTTCTCTTGGCCTCCGACCTCCGACCTCTGACCTCTCACTTTTGAAACAATTCCTACCTCTTTTGCGCCTTTTCCCTTCCACTGAATCTCCGCCCCGATCTCCCTGAAAGCCAGGTCCACGAATTCCCTGACAGAGTGAGACTCCCCTGTGGCCACCACATAGTCATCCGGCTTCTTCTGCTGGAGCATGAGCCACATGGCCCGAACAAAATCCTTGGCATGGCCCCAGTCTCTCTTGGCGTCCAGGTTGCCGAGGTACAGTTTGTTCTGCAGGCCCAGCTTGATCCGGGCCACAGCCCTGGTGATCTTGCGGCTCACAAAGGTCTCCCCTCGTATGGGGGATTCGTGGTTGAAGAGAATGCCGTTGCAGGCGAACAGGTTGTACGCTTCGCGGTAGTTCACGCAAATCCAGTACCCATAGAGTTTGGCCACCCCGTAGGGGCTCCTGGGGTAAAAGGGGGTCTTTTCGTTTTGTGGAACCGTTTGCACTTTGCCGAAGAGCTCGCTCGTGGAGGCCTGGTAGAAGCGCACGCGGTCGGCCATGTCCAGAATCCGGATGGCTTCCAGAAGCCTAAGGGTGCCGAGCGCGTCGGCGTTCGCCGTGTACTCCGCGGTTTCAAAGGAAACCATGACGTGGCTTTGCGCAGCCAGGTTGTAGATTTCATCGGGCTGCACTTCCTGGACAATCCGGATGAGGTTGGTGGCATCCGTGAGGTCCCCATAGTGCATGAAGAAGCGCACATCTTTCTCGTGCGGGTCCTGGTAGAGGTGATCCACCCGGCCTGTGTTCAGAGAAGAAGACCTGCGTTTGATTCCGTGCACCTCGTAGCCCTTCCCCAACAGGAACTCGGCGAGATAGGCCCCGTCTTGCCCCGTGACACCTGTGATCAACGCTTTTTTCATTCTTTAACCCTCAAAAGATGGTGATCCCTCGGTCAATCAATTGAGCACAATGCCCCTCTGAGATCTCTTCATTTTGTTTCTTTCAGGTAGGATAGGATGAGATCTCCCATCCTCTTGTGTCCTTCGACACTCAAGTGGATGTCGTCTATAAAATACCTGGAGTCGTTCATCAGGTACTGCGCATCGATATAAGGAACCTGGTGTCTCACGACGAAGCCCTTAACAAAGTCGTAGGCCATCAGAAACACCTCGTTGCGCTTGTCGTCCGGATACTTGGCAGGCAGGATATTGATCACCAGACCCACACCCTCTTGTTTGCACATTTCCACAACCTCTGCCAGCTTTTTCTCCAGGAAACGGGAGGTCCCTCCCTTCAACGCCTTCAGCAGGATATTGTGAGGGCAATAGATGTCCAGATTGGACATCAACCCGACCTTCTCGTCATAGGTTCTCGACGCGCTGCTGAAATCATTCACACAGTAAGAAAAGACGACCATCCGGGGTTTGTATTTTCTGAAATCCAAGTGAGAGAGGTTCCCGACGTTGTCGAGCAGGTCATACCCGGCCACGCCCCAGTTCAGGCAGAAGATCCCGTCAAGCCCTCTTTCCACCACTTTCACGAAGGTGTCATCCAAATTGACCCCTGACCCGAACGTGACGGAATCCCCTATAAAGATGATGTTCTTGCTCTCCAGCAAGCCCGTCCAGTCGTACTCACGGTCGCGAAATCCTCGGGAATTGATCTGAATCGTGTACCCTTGTTTCTGCACAAAGGCTCCCGGAGCGTTCACGAAGGGAACGTATTGGTCCTGGGTATTTCGGGCGATGAATTCGGAAGGCTCTGCGCGAAACCGTATCTTGAAGTACACGTTTGCCAGATAGGGCGTTATCTCCAGGCACGCCAAAACGACAACCGCCAGGAACAGATGAAACCGGGTGATTCGGATCGACGCGTGGCGATAGAGCACGAAGAGGGCTGCGAGAATGGTGAGCCCGTGAAAGACATAGACCACATATCGGTAGGGCGCCAACCGGAAGCCGATGGAGACATGCTCGGCCAGGAAGGGCACGTTCACCACCAGGTTACAGGCCATGAGAAGAAAGACGGCGGTCGCGGGCTTGAGTGACATGGTTACGCTCCGGAGGTGACGAGACACCGGAATTGCAGTTCGATGCTCCGCCCCTCGGGGCTCGGCTTGCCTCTCCCTCTTCCCTTCACCCCTTGACTCTCCGAACCAGATCCTTCAGCCCGATCGCGAGAAAGACAATGAGGATCGGTTCGAAGGGCAGGCGGTATTTCGCGTAGCCTACGGGTCCCGACACCATGAGAAAGTATCCGACGATGACGACCAGAAAGAGGCTCTCCCAGGCTTTTCTTCGAACCAGGCGGACCAGCCCCCAGACCTGCACGACCCGAGACAGGCCAAGCAGGATCATGCTGGCGATGACCGCCCACCCGAACCACCCCTTCATCCCTCTCACGAAGTTCCAGGCCCTCTCCAGGGTCGTCGCCCCTTCGGTATAGAAAAAATGAGGCCGCTCGATCTTGAGAAGGTACGAGAAATCGATGATCGAAGGAGCGAAGAGATTCTTGACCATCCCGAAAAACCAGGCCTTGGCGATCGCCGTCTTGGGCTCCTCCCTGAGATAGTCCATCGCCATCTTGACCTGGAAGTCGCTCACCTCGAAGGGACTGGCTTTTTCCAGGTCCATGCGCTCTTTTTTTGCTCTCTCCTGGAAAAGCTCGCTCGCTCGTTTCATTCCGTCGATAAAGGGAATGCCTTTCGAATATTGCCACGTGAAGGGAACAATGTATTGCAGCAGGTGTTCTCCGGATTGAGCCGTCAGGCTCCACCGACCGTAGTGGCTGTAATTCCGCATCATCCAGGGCGACAGGCAGAGGACAAAGACGATCCCGATCATGAGCGCTTTCCCTGCGGCCGAAAGGAACCCTTCATGCTGTTTTGTGAGGAGCACGAGAACGAGCAGGGGAATCAACACGAGCGGAAGGTAGGTGATCACAGGGCGGATCATGGTCGCCAGCCCGAGCCCTCCTCCCAGCAGGACACTCCCTTTCCAACTCGGCTTTTGCACGAATCGGACGAGTCCAATCAGGAACACCAGAAAAACAAAAAGAAAAAGACTGTCATTGAGAAGGAAATGGGAGTAGGTGATCATCCCCAGGTTGAAGGAGGCCAGAATCCCGCTCAGCAAGCCATTCCCTTCCCCGAGCCTCTCTCCGAGGCTGTAGACCAGAGCACAGCTCAAAGAATCGATAAGAACCTGGACGAACGCAACCCTAAGAAGGCTACCCCCAAAAACCCAGAACACCACAGCCAAGAAGCCGGGGTATGCGGGCATCCTCTCCACGTCGGGACGATCAGGGCTCTCTGGATAGGAAAAGGCTTGGTGCTCCAACAGGCCGTTTGCGAGTGAAACGTACATCCTGGAGTCAGGCTGAAGCAGGACCTCAGGCTTTTCTCCAACAGAAGCGAGAACCATGAGGCGAAGTCCTGCAGCCAGGAGAAAGACAAGGAGAATGCCTCTGGTGGATTTCTTGTCTATTCCTTCAGCCTTCCAGGGGGTCTGCCGGACCGAGGGATATCAATCGCCGCACTCCCTCCAGGACAGAGGACTCGACGGCAGGAGAGAAAGGAGCGGGCAACCCGAAGAGTCTGTACGCTCTCTCGCATTCATACCCTCCCTCCTGCATCGCCTTGCCCGTGGGCAGATACCCTACCATGCCGTCACTGCACCCCAGGGGAAACACCATTTCCGGTGAGAGCAGTTTCTTGATTTCAAGAGAGTACTCACAAAAGACTTCCGCCGGGATTGAAATCAAAGAGACTTCGTTCCCCAGCCGAATCCGCTTTATCCTGAACGATACGGAAGTCCTCCCTGCGGCACCCTGTCCGTCCGAACCCGCGTCCGTTCCATGACTCGTTGATGTTTGCCCTGTCCCGGCGGCCGCCGGATGGCCGGGATTGGGTTGAAGGCTCAAGTGGACTTCACTCTCGCTCACTTGAATATCTCCCTCGATCTTCCGATAGCGCTCTGGAGGAACCGACAGGATTCTGCGAGCCAGGTGTTTACCGACTTCTGTGATCTTGGCCTCTGTCGCGTGCTTTTCAAAGGATCGCCCTTCCACGGTTTCGACGACCCACCCCTTAAGATCCGTCCAGAAGGACGGTTTTTCCGTGAGAACGTTCGGTCGCACATTCCCGCCGAACCCTTGCAGAAAGAACAGCTTCACCGGCCCACCGATCCCGGCTTCCAGCGCAGGCCCAATCCGCCCCGGGAAATCCGATGTAATCACCGGCCCATTGACGAGATTGGCATGGCACCCCATCGATAGGAGAAACGCAACCTCTACGCCCCTGACAACCTTCAGGATCGCCAAGTCGTCGTCGACAGGTCCTGCCGGGTTCGGTCGATTGGCGCTCACCCGTTTCAGCCTTGGAGTACCGCTCTTGGAAAGGGTCCA
>JALOPA010000057.1 GCA_025454125.1 Thermodesulfobacteriota bacterium | reverse complement strand
GGCCGAATACCCCTTATTTTTCATGATCGGGATCATGACCGAGCCGATGGCCGAGGTGTCGGCGACGGCGGAGCCGGAGAGATTCCCAAAGAACATGCAGGCTACCGAGTTGACGATGGAAAGCCCACCGGGAAGCCGGCCGACAAAGACGTTGGCAAAGTCCACGATCCGGGTGGCAAGCCCCCCGGCCCCCAGCAATTGCCCCGTCAGGATGAAGAAGGGGATTGCCAGCAGCGAGAACTGGTTGATGCCCTGGAGCGTCTGCTGTGCAACCACCACGATGGGCATATCCAGATACCAGATCGTGGCGATAGAGGAGATGACCAAAACCAGGGCCACGGGGAACCTCAACAGCAGGAACACGCAGAATGTGACGCAGAGGATCCAGATGGCTGTCGTATTGCTAGGCATCGCGTTTGATCTCCTCTTCGATGACGTTGTAGCGGCGCAGGTCGTGGCCCATGAACTGAAGCGCCGCGTAGACGCAGGTCATCACACCGGTGATCGGCATGACGACATACTGGACCAGGTTGGGCATCTCAGTCGCCGGAAGTATCGAGCCCCGCATCGACATGGCGAAGTTCCACCCGTAGATGATCAGGTAAAGACCGAAGAGGAAGGTGACCACATCGATAAAGAGGTCGGAAAGCCAGAGGATCTTCGGGGGTAATTTTTCGAAGAGATCCATGCTAAGGTGGAGCCGCTCGCGAAAACCGACCGCGATGCCCATGAAGGTGAACCAGGTGAGACCAAGGAGTGTGATCTCCTCCGACCAGGCAAACATCCAGCCCAACCCCTTGCGGGTGATGACCGCCATCACGACGATCAGGATCATGGTCACCAGCAGGACAATACAGAAGCCGTCGATGGTCTTGTCGATCTTCAGGAAAAAACTTCGCACGGGACCTCTCTTTTCTGGCACGGTAACCCTCCTTCTGCTGATGGTGGATAAAGGGTGAGGCGGAGCCTGGGCAATCGGAACCCCGCCTCGATCGCTACAGGAGCGATTTTTCCCTACTTCTTCGGCCGGGCCGCCTCAATTGCCTTGAGTGTCTCGGCGTACTTCGGTGACTCCTCGGCGACCAATTGCTTCACCGCATTCTTGAAGGGAGTCTTGTCCTTTATTTCGACAATGATCTGACCTTCCGCCTTGATCTTGTTGAGGGCCTCGATTTCGTAGGCATCCCACTTCTTGCGCTGGAAGTCAACCGACTCGGCGGCAGCCTTGCGGATGGCGGCCTGCTGGTCCTTGCTGAGCTTGTCCCAGACGATCTTGCTCATGAAAAGGACCTCGGGAAGGCGCAGGTGCTCGTCGAGCATGTAGTACTTGGCAACCTGGTAATGGTTGAAGGAGATGAGCGAAGGCGCGTTGTTCTCGGCGCCGTCGATCACACCCGTCTGGATCGCGCTGAAGACCTGCCCGGCGGCTATCGCGACCGCGCTGGCACCCATCGCCTCGACCATCTTGATCATGAGCGGGTTGGCCTGGACGCGGAACTTCTTCCCCTTGAGGTCGGCGATGCTGTTGAGCGGGTAGTTCGCGTAGAAGGAACGGGCGCCGCCGTCGTACCAGCAGAGGCCCACAAAGCCCGAGGGGGACAGATCCGCGAGCATCTTCTGTCCCGCGGCGCCGTTCAGGAACGCCCACATGTGCTCATTCGAATCGAAGAGGTAGGGCAGGGCGAAGACATTGAGCTGGGGACGCGGGCGATGGCGATGGCGCCAATCTTGACCTGCTCGATGACGACCCTCTCATCGCCGGAGATCTGTCCGCCGGGGAAGACGTCCACTCTAATCTCCCCCTTAGTGTAGAGATTGACGAGACGGGCGAACTCCTCGTCGGCAAGCTCGGTCGGGTAGCCCTTGCCGTGAATCTCGGAGAGCTTGAGCACCATCTCGGCCTGCGCGGCGACACCGAAGCAGAACATGAGAACAATGGCGCAGAGACTAACCCATGGAACAGAACACCTGAGACTTTTCATACCAATCCTCCCTTCTTAATAATGATGGTTTCTGAAAAAGATCTTGTCCTTAGATACGCTTCAGGGAAACAAGCTTCCCCTTACTACAGCATCATCTCCATTTGCATTCATCTTGCCTCTGCGGAGCCGGCGTCCTCAGAAAGCCCCGGCCGCCATGTCCGGCCTCTGAATCCCAGTCTCTGGGAAATCCGCAGCGCCGTTTCCATCACCTCCTTCTTCAAGTTTTCCTGAACGCTCTTCTTGGTCACCCGGAAGGCGGGACCTGAAACGCTGATCGCCGCCACGACTTTCCCGGCCTCGTCGAAGACGGGAGCTCCCACGCATCGAATACCTCTTTCGTTTTCTTCGTCGTCGACAGCATATCCCTGTTTCCGCACCAGCCTCATGTGGTCCTTGAGTTGGTTGAAATCCGTGATCGTGTTCTCGGTTCTTCTGGAGAGGCCTTTCTCTTCAACCATTCTCGCCAGCGCCTCCTCAGGGAGATAGGCCATCAAGGCTTTCCCCACGGCACAACTGTGAGCCGGGTTTCGTGATCCCACTCTGGAGGCCATTCTTAGACCCCCGGCGTGGGGTTCCGTTTCAAGCTTGTCGAGATACACAATTTCATTCCCATCGAGGATCACGAGGTGAACCGTTTCCTTGGTTCGCTGCGCAAGGTTCCGCAGAAAGGGCTCCGCCTCCTTTCGTAGGTCAAGCTGACCGAGCAGCATGTTGCCGAGTTCGACCAGCTTGAACCCGAGAAAGTAATTCTTGGTGTTCCGATCCTGCCGCACATAACCGAAGTACGAAAGAGAGGAGAGAAGGCGATGGGTTGTCCCTTTGGGAAGCAGCATCTTCTCCGAGAGATCCTTGATGCTGATCCCCTGCGGACTCTGGCCAAGGATGTCGAGGATGAAAGAAGCCCTTTCGAGTGTCTGAACCAGATTGCTCGGCCTTGTTCGCCCTGGTTTGGATATCACATTGACTGCCATGGATGCCCTTTACACTCAGCCCTGCAAGGTACGGCGTCTATCTCCTGACCTCTTTGATCCACTGAAGCACTTCCGTCGTGTTCTTTGAAATGGTCTCGAAATCGCCTGCGGCGACCAGGTCCTTAGCAATCAAATTCGACCCCATCCCGACGCAGGCAACCCCGGCCTTGAACCATTTCTCCAGGGAAGCCTTCGTTCTTTCCACTCCGCCGGTGGGCATGATGAGTGACCACGGCATAGGGGCGAGAATGTTTTTCACAAATCCCGGTCCCCCGACCTCCGATCCGGGAAAAACCTTGCATATCTCCACCCCGTATTCTTCGGCCTGGGAAATCTCCGAAACGCTTCCGCATCCCGGCAAGTAGGCGATCTTTCTACGGTTGCACACCCGGGCCACCTCAGGGTTGAGAACAGGGCCGACGACGAAATTCGCGCCGTTGTTCACGTACAGCGCGGCGGTCCCGGGATCGAGAATGGAACCCGCGCCGAGGATCAGCTCCGGAATCTCCTTCCTGGCCCATTGGACGAGTTCGGAAAACACCGTGTAGGCGAACTCCCCCCTGTTCGTAAACTCCAGGACCTTTGCGCCTCCGCGAGCAACGGCTTTAGCGACACCTTTAGCCACCTCAAGATCCTGGTGGTAGAACACCGGAACAAGGCCGCTTTGCACCATGGCCTGCAATACATCCAAACGTCTAAACCGTGCCATATTTGTCCTCCAAGTGTGGAAATACGTTCAAGGGAGGGGAAATATTCGGGGTGCAAAGACTTCCCTCCCTTGAGAGGCTGTGTGCAATGTCATTTCGAGGCGGGAGCCGAGAAATCTTGATTTTGCATGTAGGGGGATTCTAAGATTTCTCCCTTCGGTCGAAATGACAGAAAACGAGCTCCCCTATGGTTGCGACACTAGAAAGCCATTCAAACCGCGGGCCCTATCGCGACACCCTGCCGGAAGCTTTCCCGGACATGATTTTTTCCACCTCGTCAACGGTGACTACGTTGCAGTCGCCGACAACCGAATGTTTCAGGCAGGACCCCGCCACTGCGAAGTGAAGCGCCTTCTGGAGGTCCTTGCCATAGGTGCGCAGCCCGTAGATCAACCCGGCGGCAAAGGCATCCCCTCCGCCGACGCGGTCCACGATATCCGTAATATCGAACACGGGACCGGCATAGAGCGCGCGTCCATCGTAAAGCACTCCGGACCATGTGTTGTGGCTCGCACTGATGCTGCCTCGCAGGGTGATGGCCACCATTTTCAGGTTCTGAAACCTCCGGGTCAATTGCTCGGCGACGAAACGGTATTTTTCCGCCTCCACCTTTCCCGCATTTACGTCGGTGTCCGGCGCCTTGATGCCGAAAACCTTATCCGCATCTTCCTCGTTGCCTATGGCGACATCGCAGTGCTGGACCAGTTCGGGCATGACCTCTCCTGCTTTCTTTCCCCATTTCCAGAGCTTGGCGCGGTAATTCAGGTCGCAGGAAACCGTCAGGCCCTTGCTTTTGGCCTTGAGGATGCCCTCCAGGCAAACCTCGCAGAGCCCGCTGCTGATCGCCGGCGTGATCCCGGTCCAGTGAAACCACTCGGCGTCTTCGAAGACCCTATCCCAGTCCACCATGCCTTTTTCTATCGTCGCAATGGAAGAGCCATCCCGGTCATAGATCACCTTGCTCCCCCGTTGGACCGCTCCGTTCTCAAGGAAATAGATGCCGATTCGGCTGCCTCCCCGGACGATTTTGGCCGTCCCCACGCCAAAACTTTTGAGATAGGAAATGCAGGAATCTCCAATGTCGTTGTCGGGCAAACGGGTCACGAAGTCGGTGGGAATCCCGTATTGAGCCAGCGAAACAGAAACATTCGCTTCTCCTCCTCCAAAGGTCGCGTCAAAGGAACCGGCCTGACGGAAGCGCAGAAACCCAGGCGGACTGAGCCGCAGCATGATCTCTCCGAAGGTGACGATTTTCTTCATGTTCCCAGGCCTCCTTTTACAGAAAACCTCCCGGTCATCTCGCAAGCCATCCGCCGTCTACGGCCAGGGTGTAGCCGTTGACGTAGTTGGACGCATCGGATGCCAGAAACACAACCGCTCCCTTCAGGTCCTCGGGAATCCCCCATCGGCCCGTGGGGATCCGGCCCAAGATCTCCGCACTTCTCACTGGATCTGCCCGCAGAGGAGCGGTGTTGTCCGTGGCAAACCACCCCGGCGCGATGGCGTTCACCTGGATGTCGTGCTTGGCCCATTCGTTCGCCATAAGGCGCGTGATCCCCATCACAGCGCTTTTGCTGGCCGTGTAAGAAGGCACCCGGATACCGCCCTGAAAAGACAGCATGGAAGCGACATGGATGATCTTTCCCCTGCTCTTCTGTTTCAGAAATTGCCTGGCCGCCGCCTGGCTCAGGAAGAAAAGGGTCTTGATGTTGATATTCATCACATCATCCCAGTCTTTTTCCGTGAACTCGATGGCGTCGGCGCGACGAATGATCCCGGCATTGTTCACGAGGACGTCCAGTTTTCCGAAGGTGTCGACGGCCTCCCGGATCATGCCCTCAATGGGCTCAAGACTGGAGAGATCGGCCTTGATGCCCAGGAATCTCCTTCCCAGACCTTTGATGCGGGACTCGGTTTCAGGGAAATCCAGGCGGTCGATTCCGACAATGTCGGCCCCGGCTTCTGCAAGGCCATAGGCCATTCCCTGCCCCAGGCCGGTTCGACAGCCCGTGACCATGGCCACCTTTCCTGTGAGACGGAATTGATCGAGTATCATGCGCTACGGCCCCTTTCCATCACTTGAGAACGGACATGGGGACATCATCCATGTCCGTGAAGGTCTGATTCTCTCCGGCCATGCCCCAGATGAAGGTGTAGTTCGCGGTTCCCACGCCGGAATGAATGGACCAGCTCGGGGTGATCACCGCCTCTTCGTTCCTCACCACGATGTGTCGTGTCTCTTTCGGGTCTCCCAAAAGGTGAAACACCACGGCGTCCTCCGGTAGGTTAAAATAAAAATAGACTTCCATGCGCCTG
This sequence comes from Thermodesulfobacteriota bacterium, assembly GCA_025454125.1. Next base: position 3,974 of record JALOPA010000057.1, on the reverse strand, counting down.
TCGTGGGTGTGGCTCGGCATGGTGTTCCACACACTGCCCGGCGCAAGCTCCGTCATCCCCATCACCAGCTGGCAGCTCTTCAACACGTTCGGATGAACAAACTGATTAATGGTTCGCAGGTTCGATTTTTCCGCGCTGCCAAGCTTGACTTGCTGGGCATTGCTTTTTGAAACCGCGACAACCGGGTGAGCGAAATGAGCGGGAGTGCTGTTGAAATAGAATTTCGCAGGGTTGTTCGCATCGCTGCTCCTGAAGGAGATGTCCTTGCAGCCCATGCCGATGTAAAGGCCTTCTCTGTTGCCCAGCACATGCTCCGTTCCATCGACGAAAACAGCGCCTTGAGAGCCGATGTTGATCACCCCCATTTCCCTTCTCTGAAGGAAATAATCCACTCCCAGTGCTTTAGTCACTTCCAGGCGCACGCTCCTCTGAACGGGGCACACCCCGCCCACGATGATTCTGTCGATGTGACTGTAGACCATGTTGAGCCGGTCCTCTACAAAAAGCCCTTGCACCAGGAAATGACGCCTCATGGCCTCGGAATCGAGGGTCTTGAAATGGTCGGGATGAACAGCATATCGAATATCCATAGGAATCCTCCAAATCTCTTGAGTTTTCTTACCCCCCACCCTTCCCTCCCCCTCAAGGGGGGAGGTTTACCCGCCTTTGGCGGCGCCGTAGGCGACCAGGGGCTAGGGAGGGGGAGTTCCCGCCTTTGTCTTGCGGCTGACCAGAGGGATGATCTCCACGGCGATGTTTCGGATCGAGTAAAGGATCATGATGGCGCTCGCCACCGGCATACAGGAATACAAAACCTTTTTGGGGATGGCAAAGACATTGGTGACATCCCGGGCCAGGAGGGTCAACTGCAACGAATAATAGAAGAAAACTACTGCAAAGATCAGAACCAATACCTCCAGGACCGCCCGGTATAACCGTTTTGTTCTCGCTCCCCTCAGAATCCTGCCACTGATCCAGTCGCCCACACTGAAGTGCTCCCTGGTGATCCACAGGGCAGCAGCCCCGTAGAAGATCAGGTAGGCATAGAGTAGTTCGAGGATCTCATCGAACCAGTGCAGCGACACGACCGGAACAAAACGCACAAAGACGTTGGCCGAAACCAGGAGGCTCAGGAGGATGAAAAGTACAATGGTGAATACCTTCAATACCGTCAAGGCAAGCCTATCGATCGTTTTCAGTCCATTCAGGATCTTCTGCATGGGACCACTCCGCCTATTTGATGAGAAAAGAAAGTGAAGTTGAAATTCCCGGGTAATAGGCGCACAGGATTGTTACGATCAAAATTCCCAATAAATAGGGGAGGACCTCTTTGGACAAGGTCCCCACATCTACCTTGCTGAAACTGGACACCGCAAACAGACACATGCCCACAGGAGGCGTCAGGTTGCCGATCATGATCAGCAGGGTCATCACCACACCGAAGTTGACCAATTCAAACCCGAACTTCTCTGCGATGGGAAGGAATATCGGGATGGTGATAATGAAGATGGCGTTCCCTTCCAGAAAGAACCCGAGCATCATCACGATGACCATAATCACGGTCATGACCCCGAAAGGAGTGGCGCTCATATTCGTCAGAGTATGAATGATCTGATCCGGGATTCTTTGATGAATGGTCAGCCAGCCGAAAAAACCAGCAGCAGAAACAATAAAGAGCAGGCTGATGGTCTGCTTGACCGATACCCAGAAGATCCCGGGCAAGTGCCGCACCGCGAGGTCCTTGTACCATAACCCCAATACCAGCGCGTAGATACAGGCCACGACCCCCGCTTCAGTGGGCGTGAACCATCCGACCAATATCCCTCCAATGATGATCACAGGCCCCAGCAGACATGCCCATGCATCGATCGTGCTCTTCCATATTTCTTTGAGACTTGCCCTCCTCAATTTGGGCAGGCCGCGGGGTTTTGCCATCAGAGCCAGCGCGATCATCATAGCCAAGGCCATCATAAATCCCGGAATGAATCCTGCCAGGAAAAGTTCAGTTACAGACACGCTGGCCAGTGCGCCGTAAAGGACAAAGGGGATGCTGGGAGGAATGATCGGACCGATCGTTGCGGCTGCGGCGATAAGGGCTGCGGAGATTTTGGGTTTAAAACCACTGTCGACCATGGCCTTGTGCATCACCTGCCCCATGCCGGCCGCATCCGCAAGAGCGGAACCGGAAATGCCCGAAAAAATGCATTCGCCGATGACACACACCTGCCCGAGCCCGCCTGGAATATGCCCCACAAGCGTCCTGGCAAAGCCGAAGATGCGATTCGTTACCCCCCCTGTATTCATCAGGTTTCCGGCCAGGATGAAAAAGGGCACGGCGAGCAAAACAAATCCGGTGGTGGAGGCGTACATCCTCTGAGGCAGCATGGTCAGAAGAGAAGAGTTGTCGAGCCCAACAAAGAAAGCTGCGGCTGTCAGCGCCATGGCAACCGCAATCGGCAGGTCGATCATGATCAGGACTAGCAGCAGGGTGAATATGCCCAGACTAATCATCGTGCAACCACAAGACAGAGGATGGCTTGTTTTTTCTTATTCGGGGAGAAGAGGGGGCAGGGCAGCGCATCCCTGTCTCCACTTCTCCCCTCACACGCGCATCGTTGCTCTATTCTCGGGACTATTTCGCCACCTCGTCCACAATCTTCATGAAAGCAGTGAAGTTGTCTTCACCGGTAATCGTTTTCATCCGATCATAGGCTGGCTTCATCAAAGCCTTGAACTTCGCCTTGTCCGGAATGGTGACCTCCATCCCGAATTTCTTGAGGTCGTTGATCTGGCCCGCTTCCGCTTCCCTGCAGGTCTTTCTCATCCAGTCGCCGGCCTTTTTGCTTTCCTCCTTCACAATCTTCTGCTGATCCGGAGTGAGCTTGTCCCAGACCTTCTTGCTGATCACGTGAACCATGGTGTTGTAGTTGTGCCCGGTCATGGTGAGATACTTCTGGGTTTCATAGATCTTGTTCGAATGAATGACGGCAATGGGGTTTTCCTGTCCGTCCACAACGCCCTGTTTCAGGGCCATCTGAAGCTCGTTGAAGTTGATGGTGGCCACAATCGCGCCCAGAGCTTCCATTGCGGCCTGGGTGGGCAGTTCCGGAGGTGTCCTGATCTTTAGCCCTTTGGCATCTTCCGGGTTGACGACCGGGCGCTTGCTGTTGGTCAGGTTCCGGAAACCCCATTCCCAGTTGGACAGGAAAACCAGCCCGGCCGGTTCAAGATCCGGGGTCGCCCACTTGATGAAGGGGCCGTCCAGGACTTTATCCGCATGGGCGTAGTCCTTGTACGCAAAGGGGAGCATGACGCAGTTGAATTTCTTCGAGTACTTGCCAAGCTGTCCCTGCGTCGGCAGGCTCATGTCCACCGCACCCAGGATGTTCTGCTCGAGCACCTCGGGCGGCGATCCCAGGGCGTTGTTGGGGAAGTTCGCGATTTTGATCTCTCCGTTCGTTCTTTTTTCCACGGCCTCGATGAACATCTTGACGGCAATGTTTCCGGGGTGCGACTCCGCGGCAAAATGTCCCAGTTTCATCTGAACGGTGGCCGCCTCTGCAGCTTGTGAAAGCACAAAGGGAACCAAAGCGACAAACAGTCCAAGGATCAGCACGAATCTCTTCATCTCTCTCCTCCGTTAATGATGGTTTGACTTCGGATGTATCCTCACCCTTGCAGGATCATGCCCTGCGTCTTTCAATCAGAGGTTTGTCAAAGACCGGTCGCATGGAGTTGCGTTTCTTAATGCGAAATAACGTTTCGCATATTAGAAAGGCCTTGTCAAGTGTTTTGGGGAGAAAACCGCATCAGGGGTACTCACTCTGTGTCCGGGAAGGCCGCAGACGAGCATTGCCATTATCCCCATGGTTTGTTAGGATGTTAGTTCTTGTTCGGAAAGGAGTCGCAAGTGCTGAGGAGGCTTTTCCATGTTCCGGGTTAGAGACCTGATACTGCTCCTCGTCATCTACTCC
>JALOPA010000056.1 GCA_025454125.1 Thermodesulfobacteriota bacterium | reverse complement strand
GGCTTTTCGAGGAACTGGGTGACCGGCCAGTTCTCTCCCATGATGTGCTGGAACTTCTCTGCCCCTACTTCCGCCATTTTCTTCGTGAAACCCGTCACCATGATGATCGGGATGTCCTTGTAGGCCGGATTGTTCCTGAGTTTGTAGGCCAGGCTGAACCCTTCGGTGTCCGTAGCCATCATCACGTCGAGAAGAATGAGATCCGGGGCCTTTTCCTGGACCTGCTTGAACCCGTCCTTTCCGTTGTGAGCGGTCCGGACTCCGTACTTTCTGCTCTCCAGGACGATGCGGATGGACTCGACAAGGTCCCGGTCATCATCGATGATGAGAATGTCTGCTCCCTTGGCCATTTCTCTCTCCTTCTACCTTGACCCACCAGCATCATCATTGATGGATCCCTGCCTTTTGTCAATCAATTCTCTCCAACAGAACTGCACAATTTCCGCGCTTGCCCTTTGAGCCTTTTCCTGGGCCTCGAAGGACAATCCCTCGCCGAACCCGAAATCACTCCCCTGAACAGAGACCACCCACATCTCCGGAGACCGTTGATACAAGGAAGCCAGAAGACTTGCGAGCCCTTCGGGCCGGAGATGGTGTGTGTCGCAGGCCGGGAGATCCTGTTTCGGCCGAACCCGGGTCCACTGCACACCGCGCTCCAGAGGCTCCACGGTGGCGTCCACGAGGATGAGAACCTCAGCGGCTTGAACCTCTTCGGCAAGCACCGGATCCAGCTGGTGAAGGGATCGCAGCGCGATCCCCGCCCCTTCCCCCAGCTCGCCTGAGAGCTGTTCGACGACATAGGGTCCGATGCCGTCGTCCCTTCGATGGGGGTTGCCGTACCCGATGATCCAGGCGGATTGGAGTTCAGGCTTTTCTGCCGCCACGACTCAGCCCCTCTTGAGCTCCCGCACCAGTTCTTGATCCCGGTCAAAGATCTGAACGAGAAGCGGCATCTGGCCCAGGGCGTGGGTCGAACAGGAAAGGCACGGATCGTAACAGCGGATCGCCCCCTCTACCCGGTTCAGAAACCCTTCCCTCACGTCCCCCTTGTGGATGTACTCCTTGGCCACCTCTTCGACCGAGCGGTTCATGGCGATGTTGTTGTGTCCGGTGGCCACAATGAGGTTGGCCTTGCGGATGGCGCCGTGCGCATCCACCTGATAGTGGTGAATGAGGGTCCCTCTGGGCGCCTCAATGACGCCCACGCCCTCGGAACAGGACGGGCCCGTGGTGATGCGAATGTCTTTTCCGCAGATTCGGGGATCCTTGAAAAGCGCCTCGGCCCGCTCCAGGCAGTTCAGGAGTTCGATCATGCGCGTGTAGTGGTACATCAGGGTGGCGCCCTCGAGGCCGTCCTTGGCCAGACTCCGATACTCTTTCAAGGCCTGATTTGCCCTGGGCGTGCTCATGGCGTCTGCGGCATTCACCCGGCCCAGGGGCCCGACCCGGTAACATCCGTCCGGGTACCCTTGGGGTTTGAAAAAGGGGAACTTCAGGTAGGACCACGGCTCCACGTGCTCGCCGATGAACTCCAGGTACCGGCTGGGATCGAATTCCGCCAGTACCTTGCGAGACGGGTCCATCACCCTGAATTTCCCGTCGTACATGTTGGGGCAGCCCTTCCCGTCCATCAGTCCGGCGTAGTTGGAGGGGTACAGGGCAAATCTCCTGATTTCCTCCAGGTTTTTCTCCACCCAGCCCTTGAGGAGGTCAAATCCGATTTGCGCTGTTTCAAAGGCTTCCTGGAAGCCCCCCAGGAATCGGTCCCGGTCTTCCTCGGCCAGAGGGTTCATCACGCCGCCGGGCACCGCATAGGCCGGATGAACTTTTTTCCCTCCAAGGGCCTTGATGATCTCCTGGCCGAACTTGCGCAGGCGGATGCCTTTCTTGGCCACATCCGGAAACGCACCGATCACGCCGAGCACATTGCGCTTCGCCGGGTCCGAGTCCCAGCCCAAAAGGAGATCCGGGCTCGCCAGGTAAAAGAAATGAAGGGCGTGAGACTGGATGAATTGCCCCATGTGCTCGAGCTCACGAAGGAGCTTGGCGGTTTCAGGGATTTCCACGCCCAGGATGGCGTCGCACGCTTTGGCGGAGGCGAGCTGGTGGCTCACGGGACAGATGCCGCAGATGCGCTGGGTGATCGCCGGCATCTCTTCAAAGGGCCGGCCTTCGCAAAAGCGCTCATACCCCCTGAACTGGGTCACGTGAAACTGGGCTCCTTCCACTTCGCCTTGGGCATCCAGATGAATCACAACCTTGCCGTGACCTTCCACCCGGCTCACTGGATTGATGGTGATTTTTCTCGGTTCGGCCATATTTCTATCTCCTTAATCAAAATGCAGCATCTCATTCGGAAGAATGGGAGTCCTCCCCTGAAGAATGGACACCAGACTGTAGGCCAGCACCTCCGGAGAGGGCGGGCATCCCGGCACATACACGTCCACCGGAACCACCTGGTTGACCGGGAGAACCTTGTCGAGAAGGGGCGGAATCTCTTCATGGACAGGGATCACCCCGTCCACGGTGCTTTCCGTCTCCACGTAGCCGCGGCGCAAGACCTCGGTTTTGGGAAGCCAGTTGCGCAGGGTGTTGACGCCTCCGAACACGGCACAGTCCCCCCAGGCCACCAGCACCTTGCAGTGTTTTCTGAGCTTGTGGGCCAGTTCCAGATGTTCCTCGTTCCCGATGCCCCCTTCAATGATGCCCACGTCCAGTTCCGGGAAAGCGTAATCCTTGAAATCCGTGATGGGGCTGAAGGTGAGCTCCACCTTGGACAGGAGGCCCACCAGGTCTTCATCTAGATCCAAGAAGGACATATGACAACCGGAACACGCTTCAAACCATACTGTCGCTACTTTAGGTACTCCCATGAATTCTCCTCCGGCTTTAGCTCGGCCGACACATGCGCCTTGCGGTTATGCGGGCCTCCAGCTCTTGATCGCCTTTTGCGCTTTCTGGGACAGGTCCTCCCAGGTCTTGGATTTCTGCCGGGACCCTATGTGGTCCGCCAGCAAGGTCAGGGTCTCCCACGAGTCCTTCACGCCCTCGGGCGGTTCCATGACTTTCTTCACGAACCCGGTCTCCCAGCCGTCCACAGAGGTGTAGGTGCCTGCCGATTCCAGTCCCAGAGGCTTGGGGAGAACCACCTGACACCGTTCCGCCAGGGCTTCAGGGAAATAGGGGCTGATCACGGCCAGGAATTCCAGGTCTCCGAGCTCAGCCACGGCTCTTGAATTCATGTCTTTCGGATGACCCAGGCAGAGGAGGCCGGCCTTCCATGAATCCTTGATCCTGGAAACGCCGTTCGACGAGAGCCCCAATTTCCAGGCCCCGGCACTGTTGCCGTAAGGCTTGAGGGCCATAAGCCTCAGGCTCTTCCCGGAATCAAGCCCTTTGGCCAGGGCCAGCCTCACGGCATCCTGAAACGCGGAGGGGCTCTTGAGGCCCGTCACCGCTTCTCCCACCAGGATCAGCGGACGGGTCGAGGCGACAAAAGCGGACACCATCTCCTGGAAAGCCTTTTTGGCCCCCTTGGGCAGCCCCGCCTCTTTCAGGAGCGCGGAGACGTCCGCCGCCCCGGGTTTGACCTTGAGGGATTCCTTGCCCTTCTTGGAGCTCTTTTTCCCTGACGCTTCCGCTTCCGCACGGAAGGTTTTGATGAACAGCGGCAGATGCTCGTCTTTCAACGGAAACTGAAAAGAGGCAAAGGGCGGCATGTGATCCATGTCGCCGGCCACGCCTACCGGAATGCCCCTTTCGAGGATCGCCCTCCGCACCAGGGTGGAGACGATCGGCTGGGTCTGATACGGATCGGCCCCGAGAAGAAGAATGAAATCCGCCTCGGGGATCATCTTCCACGACGCCTCCTTGAGCGGCTCTCCCTTCAACTCCCAGGCCCTGGAGACGGCTTTGAAATGCTCTGCATCGAGGCTCCCCACATGGCCCGCGGAACAGCCTTTGACCATGAGGTCCTTGAACTGATAGAGCTCCTCATTGGACAGAGCGCTCGAGGCCAGCCCGAAGAGGGCTTTCCCCCCTTCGGTGCGCCGGACGGCTTTCAGTTTCTCTGCCACAAGACCCAGGGCTCGATCCCAGGATTCCTCTTTCCATGTGCCGTCCTCTCCCTTCACCATGGGGCGAACCAGGCGTTTGCCCCCGCTCTTCAGCACCTCGAATCGTCCTTTGTAGCAGAGCTGGCCTCGGTCGGGCCGCTCCGGGTCCGGCGAGAGCTTTCCGTCCACCTTGATCAGCATGTGGTCATGGACCTGGGACGTGGTGGGACAGAGCAGCCCGCATTCGGCGCACAGGGAGTCCTTGGCCTGCCAGTCCTTGGCGTGGCCTTTCACGGCGTAGTGAGTCCTGTAGCGGTTCGTGATGGCTCCGGTGGGACAGACCTGAAGGCACACGCCGCACCCGAAACAGGTGGATCCCTCCCGGCTGGCGTGGAGGTCCAAGCCCACGAGGTTGCGGGGCCCGCGGTTGTGGAAGCTGAGCACACGGGTGCCGGCAATCTCCGCACAGGCCCTCACGCACCTCCCGCACAGGATGCAGCGGTTGTGGTCAATGGTCATGTACTCGTTGGTCACATCCGTGGGAAAGGAGTTGAAGGAGAAGGACATGGTGAGATGGTCCATGCCCAGCTCATAGGCCAGCGTTTGAAGCTCGCAGTCTCCGCTCTGGGGGCAGAACATGCAGTAGTGGTTTCTCTCGGCGAAGAGGAACTCCAGGACCGTTCGCCGGCTTTCGAGGATGCGGTCATTGTGGGTGACCACCTCCATACCGTCGCGCACCGGCAAGACGCAGCTGGCCGAAAGCTTGGGAGACCCGTCCACCTCCACCACGCACATCCGGCATCCCCCCCAGTTCGTTAGAGCGGGATGGTGGCACAGGGTCGGGATGTGAATGTTGTTCCTCTGAGCAGCCTCCAGAACAGTGATCCCGTCCGGAACCACCAGCTCCTTCTCATCCATCGTGATCTTCACAGTCTTCTGATTGGCTTCCATATTCCTCTTCTCTCCCTGTGAAATCCGCGCCGGCGGATTTCATCATGCTTTGGCGTCGCAACGCAGGCACCGGCACGATTCCTTGAAGGCATCTTCTCTGGACAACCCGAGTTCCACCTCCCGGAAGTCCTTGATGCGATCCGCACACCCTGCCTCCAGCGTGCAGGCTCGTTCCGCCTCGCGGATCTCCTCGTCGACGATCATGGGAACGTCGATCTCCTCCTCCGGAGGCAAGGAGAAGGCTTCCCCGTTCTTCAGGCGGATGGCCTGGTCGATCTCGTTGGCCGCGTGATGCCCGGCGGCAATGGCGCCCACCACGGTGTCCGGTCCGGTCACCACATCTCCTCCTGCGAAAACCATGGGGGTCTTGGTCGCGGTCTTCCTGCCTTTGACCACCTCGATGAAGCCGTTCTTGTTGACCGGTACGGCTCCGGCTTTGGCGTCAAAGGGAAACACGGTTTCCTGTCCGATGGCCAGGATGACCATGTCCACATCCACGGCCTTGTCCTCACCCAGCTTCGGGACCGGCTTCTTGCGGCCGCTGTTGTCGAACTCCCCAAGGACCATGCGGCGGCAGATCACCTGTTCGATCCGGCCGTTGGAGCCCTGGAACCGGACAGGGTTCACCAGGTACTCGATCTTGACGCCTTCCTCCTCTGCCGCCTTGATCTCCTCTTCCTGCGCAGGCATATCCTCCCGGGTTCTGCGGTAGAGGATGGTCACTTCCTTGGCGCCCAGCCTGAGAGCGGATCGGGAAGCGTCGATCGCGGAGTTGCCGCCGCCCACGATCGCCACCCGTTCACCCACCTTCGGCGTTTTTCCGAGGTTCACGTCCCTGAGGAACTCCACAGCGCCCACCACCCCTTCGAGGTTCCCCCCTTCTGCGGCCATTCCGGCGCTCTTCTGGGCCCCGATGGCCAGGTACACGGCGTCATAAGCTTTCACGACGTCTTCGTACGCGACATCCCGACCGACCTTGGTGTTGGCCTTCAGCTCCACCCCCAGGTTCAGGATGTCGTCGATTTCTCTGCGGAGGATGTCCCTGGGCAAGCGGTATTCAGGAATTCCCCATCGGAGCATGCCTCCCGGTTCCGGGAATTCATCAAAGAGCGTCACCGAGTACCCTCTGAGCGCCAGATCTCTGGCTGCGGTCAGCCCGGACGGCCCTCCTCCGACCACGGCGATTTTCTCCTTCCTGGCGACACCGGGCTTCTTGGTCACCGGTCTTGTCCCGTGATCCGTGATGAACCGTTTCAGGTTCTTGATGCTCACCGGCTCGTCCAGCGTGGATCTACGGCACTTGCTCTCGCACTGGTGGTCGCAGACCCTGCCGCAGATGCTGGGGAAGGGGTTGGTCTTGAGCAGCACCTTGTAGGCATCGTCCAGCCGGCCGGCCCGGGTCAGGGCCACGTAGCTCGGGATGTCCATGCTGATGGGGCAGGCGTGCATGCAGGGCGCCTTGAACATGGCCGAGCAGACCGCCGCGGGGCATCGCTTTTCCCGGATGTGGGCTTCGTATTCCTCCCGGAAATAGCGGATGGTGGAGAGCACCGGGTTGGGCGCGGACTGGCCCAGACCGCACAGGGCCGTGTTTTTGATGATGTCGGCCCACTTCTCGAGCCGCTCGATGTCGCCCTCCTGGCCTTCGCCGTTGCAGATCCTCTCGAGAATCTCCAGCATCTTCTGGGTCCCCACCCGGCAGGGCGTGCACTTGCCGCACGACTCATCCTTGCAGAACTCCAGGAAGAAGCGGGCCACGTCCACCACGCACTTGTCTTCGTCCATGACGATCATTCCGCCCGAGCCCACGATGGCCCCGAGCTTCACAATGGACTCGTAATCCACAGGGGTGTTCAGGTACTGGACCGGCACACACCCGCCCGAAGGCCCGCCCAGCTGCACGGCCTTGAACTTCTTGCCTTTGGGAATGCCGCCTCCCACGTCGTGGATAATGGTGCCCAGCGAGATGCCCATGGGGACCTCGACCAGGCCCACGTTCTTCACGTCTCCGGTGAGGGCAAACACCTTGGTGCCTCGGCTGCGCATGGTTCCCATGCTCGCGTACCACTTGCCCCCGTTGAGGATGATCTGGGGGATGTTGGCGAGGGTCTCCACGTTGTTGAGCACCGTCGGTTTTCTCCAGAGCCCCTGGAGCGCGGGGAAAGGAGGTCGGGGCCTGGGCATGCCCCGCTTTCCCTCGATGGAGGTCATGAGGGCCGTCTCCTCACCGCACACAAAGGCGCCGGCTCCGCGGTACACCTCCACGTCAAAGTCAAATCCCGAGCCGAGGATGTTCTTCCCCAGGAGACCATGGTTCCTGGCCTGGCCAATAGCGAGGTTCAGCGTCCTGACGGCCAGGGGATACTCGGCCCGGCAGTAGATGTAGCCCTGGTGCGAGCCGATGGCCTTGGCCGCGATGATCATGCCTTCCAGCACCGCATGGGGATCGGATTCCAGAACGCAGCGGTCCATGAACGCGCCCGGGTCCCCTTCATCCGCATTGCAGAGCACGTATTTCACTTCGCCCGGCGACTTGGAAGCAAACTCCCACTTCATGCCCGTGGGAAAGCCTGCGCCGCCCCGTCCTCGAATCCCGGACGTTTTCACCTCTCGGATGATCTCCTCGGAGCCCATCTGGTAGAGGGCCTTGGCTGCGGCAAAGTAGCCGTCCCGGGCAATGTACTCCTCGATCCGCTCGGCCTGGATCAACCCGCGGTTTTTCATGACCACCGGATTCTGCATGCCGAAAAAGGGAATATCCCGCGTGTGAGGGGTCTTCTCGATCTTCTTGGAAGGAGGGCCTTCGAAATCCATTTCCTTCTGTTCCCACCCTCTGGAAAAGACCCACTGGGGAAGGCCTTCCCCTTTGAGCACGTGCTTCCGAAAAATTTCCCGTGCCTTCTCCTTGGTCACATCCGCGTACTTCACGGGCTCTTCACCCACGCGCTCCACGGTGATGAGGTGCTCCCGGTTGCAGATTCCTGCACACCCGGACGTGGTGACAGAGATGTCCTTCCTCTTGGAGGATTTCAACTCCTCCTTGAAGACATCCAGGATGTCGCCCGCTCCTGAAGAAATTCCGCAGGTTCCCATGTGCACCGTGATGCGCGCAGAATTCTTCCCGCTCTCAAGAACCGAGGACCTGAGCACTTCCCCTTTGATTTTGTAAAGTCCTTCTATTTTCAGCGCTGGCATGAACGAACTCCTTATTTTTCGTAGGCTTCCAGTACACCGGATATCTTGGA
>JALOPA010000055.1 GCA_025454125.1 Thermodesulfobacteriota bacterium | reverse complement strand
TAGCATAGGGATGTGCAACACCTGGGCCAGAGCATAAAGACGTGAACTTAAGAAGCCTGGGTTTCTTGCATTCTTTCTGTTCTTTCCCGGACACAAAAATGGGATTTCTGTCTATTGTAAAGCTTTTCCAATATGTTATCAGGCAACCCTTTCGTTCACCTGGTTTGTTCAGGCATTCTGTAATTTCTTGCACTCCGCGTTCCTGGTTCTAGCTCCCGCGCCTGAATCGGGCTTCATAACGCCTTTAAGTGTGTAAAAGCCTTCTACTTATTGGAACCCAGCTTCCCACTATCGGAAATCCGTTACCCACTCCTTTGTGATTCTAAATCACCCCATTCCAGTCCGATTTTTCTTTTCTTTTGAGCGAAACTATATTAACGTTCGATCACAATTTTTTATCAGCGACCCCCTTGAAACCATCAAAGAATTTACAACATTACAACAAGAGATGTTCCACCTTTAGAAGGAGAAAGCAATGTCTCAAAGGAAAGCTGTATACGCGGTCATCATGATTTTTGTTTTTTCTCTGTTTTACGCCTGGATTGAGCAAGCTGAAGCGAGACGCATGGGCGGGGGACGATCCTTCGGCAGCAGCCCGGGTTACCAGAGAAGCGCCCCTAGCCCGACCTCTCCACAGAAAAGTCCGAGCCAACCGGGTCAGGCTGCACCGGCGGCTCCTGCGGCCGCGCCGAGGCCGTTCGGAGGAATGCTCGGCGGGCTTCTCATGGGCGGGCTGATCGGTTCTCTGCTCTTCGGCGGCATGCACAGCTGGGGCGGTCCCGGTCTTCTGGATATTCTCCTCATCGGCGGGGTACTCTTCTTCGTCTACCGCTTTATCAAGGCCAGGCGAATGGCCACTCAGGAGGCAGGCCAGGCGGCCTTTAGCACGGGCCTTGGCTCCCAGGAGAACTGGGGGTCTTCAAGTTCCGCGGGATATGGACCTGCCCAGGGGATGCCCATGTCCGCTGAAGCGGAAGAAGTGAAGATTCCCAAAGACTTTGATCAGCAGGACTTCATGAAGGGCGCCAAAGCCGTCTACACCAGGCTTCAAAGCTCGTGGGACAAGAGAGACATCGAAGATATCCGCCAGTTCACCTCAAAGGAAGTGTGGGCAGAGATCAACCGCCAAGCACAGGAAGATCCCCAACCCAGCAAGACGGAGATCCTGCGGGTGAACGCCAGATTGCTCGAAGTCGCCTCCTCGAACAGCCACACAGTGGCAGCGGTTCTCTTTGACGTGATGATGCGTGAGAGCAGAGAAGAGGACGCGGCCAAGGAAGTGCGAGAAATCTGGCACTTCAGCAAGGACGACAAAGATCCCAAGTCCTTCTGGGTCCTCGAGGGCATTCAGCAGGTGGAGTAAAAGAAATACTCGTTTCGCTTGAGGAAAGGGGCTGTGGGTTCGGGTTCATGAAATCCGGATCTCAGCCCTTTTCCAATAGGTTGGTCCTCACGGCGGTCTCAACGCCTGACATCCTTCTTGACATATAATCTTTTTTCTTAGTATAATCCTACACTTAATCAGACCCCCTCCTCCCGATCTTTGCGCACGCCTTGCGCAACAGACTACCGATCCATGTTTCCATTCGCAGGGGGCCATTCCGGCTTCGCAGTGTTCCTGGTAAAAAGATCTTTAACCCTAGAAAGGAGCGACTGAAGCCATGCTCTCCAACCTCAGCGGCATCGAGATTTTCTATGTTATCTGTGCAATCCTGGGCGGCGTGTTCGTGCTCGTGCGCATTATCATGATGGTGGTTGGAATGGACCACGACGCCGGCCAGGCCGACGTGGACGTGGGAGGACACGACATCGGCCACGACGGAGGTTCGTCTCACACGGATTCCGACTCAGGGTTCAAGGCTCTTTCCATTCATAGCCTCAGCTCCTTTTTCATGATGTTTGGATTGGTGGGCTTGGCCCTTTATCGGCAGAGCCGCACAGGTCTTTTTCTTTCCCTTGCAGGCGCTGTCGCTGCAGGGCTCGGCTCTGTGTGGGTGATCGGCAAACTCTTTTCCATGGTGGCCAAACTTCAGTCGAGCGGCACCATCGACATCAACCGGGCCGTGGGGGCTCAGGGCAAGGTCTACCTTCGAATCCCGGAAAACGGCACCGGAAGGGTTCTTGTTACTGTGAACAACAGCCTCAGGGAGTATGATGCCCAATCCAATGACAGCAAACAGATCGCCAGCGACACGCCCATCCGGGTCGTATGGGTGGACGGCAATGTTCTGGTGGTGGAAAAAATCTAGCCTTTGAATCAGGAGGGAAACCATGGACGTGATCGGGCTTTGGGCTGTAGCTATTATCGCTTTTGCCATTTTGGTGCTCTCCACCGTCGTCTTTCTGGCATCCCGCTACAAACGCTGTCCTTCAGACAAAATCCTCGTGATTTACGGGAAAGTGGGCCAAGGCCAATCTGCAAGGTGTATTCACGGCGGAGGCGCCTTCATTTGGCCCCTCATCCAGGATTATGCTTACATGGACCTCACGCCCATGACCATCAGCATTCCCCTGCAAAGAGCCCTTTCTCTTCAGAACATCCGCATCAATGTGCCGAGCACCTTCACCGTGGGCATCAGCACCGAACCCGGCGTCATGACCAGCGCCGCAGAACGGCTCCTGCATCTCAGGCAGGAAGAGATAGAGGAGATGGCCAAAGAGATCATTTTCGGCCAGCTCAGGCTCACGGTCGCCTCCTTGACCATTGAACAGATCAACCAGGACCGAGAGAGTTTTCTGGAGTCGATCCGGAAAAACGTTTCACCGGAGTTGAACAAGATAGGCCTCTATCTCATCAACGTGAACATCACCGACATCACCGATGAGTCGGATTACATCGAGAGCATAGGAAAAAAGGCCGCCGCCGAGGCGATCAACAAGGCGAAAATCGACGTGGCGGATCAGGACAAGATCGGCGCCATCGGCCAGGCCCAGGCCACCCGGGAAAAAGAAATCAGCGTGGCCGCTAATGTGGCGGAAGCGGAAAAGGGCAAGAAGAAGGCCGAAGCAGACCGGCGCGTCTACATCCAGCAGCAGGAGACCACGGCCACGATTGGAGAAGCCCTGGCCAACAAAGAAAAGGAGATCCGGGTCGCTGAAAATGTTGCTGAGGCAGATAAAGGGAAGAAACGCGCCGAGGCGGACAAACGGGTCTACGTTCAGAAACAAGAAGCCGAGGCCGTGACAGGCGAAAACACGTCCAAGGCGGATATCGCCGACGCAAACGCGCAGCTTGCCGTCAAACAGGCGAACGCCCTCAAGATCGGCGAAGTGGCGAAGCGTGAAGCGGTGGCGGAAATCCAGAAGGCTCAGTACAAGGCCGAGATCGAACGTCTGAATGCAGAAGAGGTGGTTCAGCAGGAAATTGGAAAACGCAAAATCGAGATTGCCGCCGAGGCAGAAGCGGAGAAAACCCGGCGAGAGGCCAAAGGCCAGGCCGATGCGATTCTCATGAGGTATGAAGCGGAAGCCCGGGGACTCAAGCAGGTTCTGGAAAGCAAGGCCGCCGGTTATTCCGATCTGGTCAAGAGCTGCGAGGGCGACGCCAAGGCAGCGGCAACTCTTCTCATGATCGAGAAAATCCAAGAGATCGTCACCCTGCAGGTGGAAGCCATCAAGAATCTGAAGATCGACAAGGTTACGGTTTGGGATTCCGGCAACGGCGCTGCGACGTCCAATTTTCTCTCCGGCCTGATCAAGAGCCTTCCGCCCCTCCATGAGATCGCCAAGATGGCAGGCCTCGAACTGCCCGCCTATCTGGGCGAGATGAAACCGAAGGATGAGATATCGAAGAAAGAAGACTCTTGATGAAAAAAAAGCGCCCCGCTACGATTCCGTCCTGTGCCGCCTGCGCTCTGCCGACCTTTGACAGGGCGTGCGTGAGCGAGGCAGGAAAACCCTCGAAAGGCTGTCCGACCTATAGCCGCAAGAAGGTGCTCGCGGACTCAAACAAAGAGTATGAAAGCGCCCAAGTGCTGGAGTTTGCCCGGCAGGCCTCCATACAGGAGGCGGAGTGTTACGCCAATCGACATGAGCGGCCTTACGTGATGCAGCCCACGAAGACCCGCATCGTTGAAATCTGCGAGTTTGCCGAAAGAATGGGTTATAAGCGATTGGGCCTAGCTTTCTGCCTCGGCCTGGCCAAGGAAGCCGCCGTGGTGGAGGAGATCCTCAAGCAGAAAGGCTTCGAGGTCATCTCGGTGCTCTGCAAAGCAGGAAGAACACCGAAGGAGACCCTCGGACTCGAGGAGGAACACAAGATCTACCAGGGCAAACCGGAATCCATGTGCAACCCCATTTACCAGGCCAAGCTGCTCAACCACGAAAAGGCTGAGTTTAACATTCTTCTCGGCCTGTGCGTGGGACACGATTCCCTGTTCTTCAAGTTCGCAGAGGCTCCCACAACCGTGCTGGCGGTCAAAGACCGCGTGACCGGCCACAACCCTCTTGCCGCCATTTACCTGTCGGGAACCTACTACCAAAGGCTCAAGAATCCCTAGCGGGCTAGGCGCTGAGTCCGCGTCCCTCGTGATCAGAAGCAGGACTGAGTCATGAGTGATGAGGACTGAGTGAATTTCGAAAACAGATCTATTCTTGATTGTGCTCAGTCCTCAGTCCTCAGCACTCGTTACTATTTCCAGGCCGGAATTCTCTCCCCTGCGGCGGTCTTCCACCAGGGAACCCAAGCCAGAACGACCAACTTGACTGAAATGTTCTGCTTGGTGGGCTTGATGCTGATTTTATCTACGGTCTCCCCTCCCGGCAAAACGGCGGACTCTGCTTCGGCTTTGAATTCGGCTTCAAGATCAGCCAGCTGCTGTTGCAGCGCCTCGACATTCTCCTGCGCTCGTCCCACATCCTGCCGCTCTTTGAGCACGCGGCCGGCTCCGCGCGCCGCAGTGGTCGCTCGGCCCAGGGTCGAGGTGCTCACGGTTTTTCTCCCCAGAAAGGCGCCGAGGAGGGTTGCCCCTATGGAAATGACCGTCTGGACGCCCTGCTGCTTCACCTGCTCGGACTCTCGGGCCACCGCCTGCTCCGCCCTCCGGATTCTTTCCTGGAGCGCTGCGATTTTGGGCGCGTATTTCTTGCGGAGCCCCTCCAAGAGCTGATCGCGCTGCTCCCGGCTTGCCTGCTGGAGGCGGATTCGAAACTCTCCTTCGGATTCATTGGGCTGTGAAAAAACTTTGAGGCCGGGGCTGTGATACGCTTCCAGGGATTGGGTTCTGTACACCCAGGCGGCAAAATCCTTGCGCCACTCTTCATAGGTTTTCGCTTTGGTCGCCACGGCCGGGAGCTCCGCAAATTCGGCACTGCCCCATGGAGCGGGTTCGAGATCTTTGGCGGCCACTCCGGTCTCCTCCCCTTCGTCCCAGTTCACAGGGACTGCCGCATCTTGCACGGGGGTGAGAACAGGGACGCTCCGCACGCTGTCAAAACCCTTTTTCGCATCTGAAAACCGGACCTCCGCTTCCGCGAACACGGCCGGGCAGTACATCAGGGATCCACCGCTCAGTTGTCTTCCCCTCACAGGAACAAAGTATTGAGGAATCTCCGGCTGAAGCGCGGGTTGCCGGTCCTGAAGCCTGCGCTCCTCACGTTTTTCTTCTCTGACCGAGGGGGTCGGCTCAGGTGCAAACGGGGCAGGGCTCTGCTTGAGGGGATCGATCAGGCGCTTGATCTGGTTTCTGGTCAAAGGGCCTGCCAGGTAAGACAGGGCCCATCGGGTCTCGAAGATCTCCGGCCTGTCTTCGTGAACATTGTTCACCAGAAAAACGCGGTTTCCCAACCCTGCAATCCACTTGTCCATCTCTGCCCGTCCAAAACTCTTTCCCCTGCCGGCCGCAGCCCCTTCGAGGCCTTCCAGAACCCGTTCCTTGTCCCTTTCGGTCTGAAGGCGTCCGATGAACCATGTGCCTGCGTTCGACAGGCCCTTGTAGTCGAGGTCCACCGGGTTCTGGGTCGCCAGAACCACCCCGACGCCGAACGCTCTTGCCTGTTTGAGAAGGGTGAGAAGGGGCTGCTTGGACGGAGGGTTGGCGACCGGAGGAAAGTAACCGAAGATCTCGTCCATGTAGACCATAGCCCGCAGGCTCGTGGTCCCAGGCAGCTTCCGCATCCACCCCAGCACCTGGTTGAGAAGAAGGGAGACAAAGAACATGCGTTCCTGATCCCTGAGATGGGCAATGGAGAAAATCGCGATTCGCGGTTTCCCCTCAGGAGTGTAGAGGAACCGTTGCATGTCCAAAGGGTCCCCTTCCATCCACGACTGGAATCCCGGCGATGCGAGAAGGTTGTTCAGGCTCATGGCCAGCTCGTAGCGTTCCTTTGAAGGATAAAAGGATTCCAGGTCGAAAACTCCGACCTTGGTCAGGGGCGGGTTCTGGATAAGCTGGATCAGCCCGGGCATGTCGAGACCCTGCCCCTTGGCCCAAACCGCTGAGAGGACATTCGCGATCAGAATGTGCTCCTTGCTGCGGATCGGGTCGGCCTGGATGCCGAGGAGGCTGAGGAGGCTTGTCGTCGTGTTGCTGATGTACTCCTGAAGCAGATCCGGGTCGCCCATGGCCTGCGGCTTTGCAAAGGAGCTCAGAACGGAAACGGGCAGGCCAGCGGCGCTTCCCGGCGTGTAGATCGCAACGTCCACAGCCTCGCGTAAACGCCGGATCCTCTCTTTGTCCTGCCCCCAGTCCGCAAGCCCTTTCTCCCAAAGCGCTGCCTGCTGTCGGGCAAACTCCTCCGGTGAAAGGCCTTTTCTTTGCGCCTCCTCCAGGTGGATCCAAGGAGCGAAGTCCTCAGGTTTCAAATCCGGGAACGTGAGCATGAGGTTGCCCAGGTCCCCTTTGGGATCAATCACGAGGGCGGGAATCCCGTCAATGGCCGCTTCTTCCAGGAGGCTGATGCACAACCCCGTTTTGCCGCTCCCGGTCATTCCAACGCAAACGGCGTGGGTGACGAGATCCTTCGAATCATACAGAAAGAGCTCTTCCCTGCCTTTTCTCGCCTTCAGATCGTAAAGACGGCCAAGGTAGAAAACGCCCAGGCCTTCAAAGCCCTGATCCTTTGCTGTCTTCTTCTTCATCGACGGTCCCTCCCTTTTTCAGGTCCAAGTCCTTCCTACCCTTTTTTCGACCAAAAGAAAAGGCTCTCCCGGCTGAAGCGAAAAGCCGGCATTCAAAACAAAAGGGCCGACCCCTTGGGGTCGGCCCTCGTCGCTACTCCGGATCAAAGACCGTCTTAGTGCACTTCGATTTTCTTTGCGCTCGACTCTTCGCTCTTGGGAAGAATGACCGTCAAGACCCCGTCCTTGTAGGTCGCTTCAACCTTGTCCGCATGGACTTCTCCTGGGACCTTGAAGGACCGGGAAAAAGATCCATACCGCGTTTCCTTCATGTAGTAGTCGGCGTCCTTTTCTTCTTTCGAAGACTCTTTTTTTCCGCTGATCGTAATCATACCGTCTTCAAAGGTGACGGAGATATCGTCCTTATTGAGTCCGGGAAGGTCTGCGGTGACATGATACTTGCCGTCTTTCTCAAAGAAGTTGACGGCAGGCGTCCACTCCTCACCCTCATCCCTCCTCCATTCCGGCCAGAGGCGGTCGAAAAATACATCGCCCATTCCTTCCATGCCATAAGGAGTCATCCAAGACGGTCTTCGGAACGCTCTGCTCAGTGATAGTGTCATGGCTTTATCCTCCTTTCTGACAGAATCAAACTGTTGACAAAAATGTAATCACAAGAGGCCGTGTGTCAACCCTCTGGTGCTAACGCTTGGCATCCTGCGCCCATGGCTGTTTGTCGCTTTTTGGCAGTTTGATTTCCGGCCATTTCGAGCAATCCGAAACAATATCAAAGAACCAATGTTCAAAATTCAAAACAACGTCAGGAGGACAAGGCCATGGTCATTGTGTTTTGGTCATTTGCCTTCTGGCATTTGGGTTTGTTTCGAGTTTCGATTTTCGGATTTCGGATTTCCGTGTCTTCGGAGGTTTTGTCAAACGGTGCGCATTATCCAAGCATCTCGAGTTGCCGTTTTTCAGGACGAAACTTTTAAGACACGGCTCTATCCGCATTTGGTGAACCCGCAAAAGTGGCAGGTCATGCACCCCTCTTCAAAGCTGACGGTCTGGCCGCACTCGGGGCAGGTCTCCCCGAGAAGGCTGTTCGCGTACTTGCGGGTCGTGGGCTTTTGGTCCTTCAAGTATCTCTTCTCGAGGACCTTGCTGATGGCATCCGGAATGGAGAGCACCAACCCGTCTTTGGAAAACACCGGGTGCTCTCCGCAAATTCCTT
>JALOPA010000741.1 GCA_025454125.1 Thermodesulfobacteriota bacterium | reverse complement strand
ATCGTCCTGAAGGAGGACCACCCGGCGAGGGAACTTCGGAAAGATCCACTGCCCCAGGACATAGGCGACACCGAAACCGACTGCGGCGAGAAAGAGAGCCTGTTCGAGGATCATGGAAAGGATCACCCGACTGGGCGCGCCGATCAACTTCAGCAGGGCGATTTCATGCAGTTTCTCCAGGGTCAGGGTGTACAGAATGAGTGCCATGATAATCGCCGAGATGAAGGTGAGAAGAGCCGTGAACAGCCCGATTTGCTTTCGGGCCATTTCCACGGTTCCTCTGAGCATGAACTGGCGCTGCTGCTCCGCGGTGTAGACTGAAATGTCGCTCCATGCGGACATGATCGAGACCACCGACGAGGGATCGACCCCCGGCGCAAGGGTGACGATCACGGCGCTGAGCGCTGGAGGCCCCAGAGCAGGAATCGCGGAGGAAAGCCCTGCGGCTCTCTCGATCAGCGCGGGCTGGGCCAGCCCTGTGTCTGTTCGGGCAGCCCTTGCGTAGCGGGAGGCGCGTTCGACCCGGACCGCCTCACCGGGAGAATCGAACTGTACCACCTGCGCGTCGGTGACCGAGAGGAACGCCAGCCCGTCCCCTCCGGAGGAGGTCATGCCCCTGGTGATCCCCACGACGGTGTAGGTTTCCTTCCCGAGGCGCAGGGTCTCCCCTAAGGAAACCCCGAGCCTTTCGTCCGCGATCATTTCAAAACGGGACTGAGCCAGGGCTCTTCCTTTGACGAGAGGCAGTCCCTCCCCTTTGTCTTTGGGCCAGCTCAACCCCAGAACAGCCATTCGCAAAGGCTTGCCCACATGCTCACGCTGTACCGTGTGATAGACAAACTCGCGGCTGCTCATGACCCCGGGGACTACCGCTGCGCGATCGAGCAGGCTTTTGGGGATCCTGGAGACTTCGGCAAAAGGCCCTCGGGTGCCGTTTTGAACGATCCAGAGATCGGCTCCGAGGCGGTCAATGAGCAGGGTTGCATCGTAAATCATGCCTCGGTAAATGCCGACCATGCCCATGACGATCATAAGAAGCATTCCGATGCCAAAGGCCGTCAGGCCGAACCGCCCGAGATTGTGGCGGATATCTTTATACGCGAGGTTCATGGAAAACCGGCTTCACCCTTTTTCCGGCGCGGACGTCTTGCTTTCCGGCGGGCAGGATCACCGTGTCGCCCGGCGCCAGCCCCTCCAACACCTCGACGGCTTCCATTCCCTGGATGCCGATTTTCAGGGGCCGCCAGGAAGCCCTTCCCGCGTCAAGAACATAGACCCCGATCCCGGCCTCATTGCGGAGGAGGAACCTGGAGGGAAGGACCAGCGCTTCTTTCTTCCGTGCACTCTGAATGTAGACCTCGGCGCGCTGGCCCACGGACCAGTTGGTCGGCAGGGAACTCGCTTCAACGTCGACAACAAACTGGCGTGTCTCCCGGTCTGTTTCACGGCCCAGGCGCACCACCTTGCCGGGAAAGGGGCGGCCGGGTTCCGAACGGAACACCACGCGGGCCGCCTGGCCCGGCGAGAGCCTGGCCATGTCGGTTTCGTCCACCCAGGCGCGAATCCAAAGCTCTTCTGTGGAAATGAGCAGGAAAATGGAACTGCCCGGCACCACGACATCGCCGGGCTCCCGGTCCCTTCGGACAATGAGGCCCTTGAAAGGCGCTCTGATCACCGTGTCTTCGAGACGGGCCAGATTGTAGTCGAGCGTGTTCTGGGCAACGATGAGGTTCTTCCTCTTTTCCAGGGAGGCGGCTCTGGCGCTCGCATAATCCGCTTCTGCTACGGTGAGAGCCTTTTCGCTGTTTTCGATCTCGTTTGCGGAAATCGATTTGTTCGCAAAGAGCTTCCGGTTCCGCTCGTGGTCCCGCAGGACCTTGTCCAGAACCGCCTTTGTTCGCCGCTCGTCCGTCTCGATCCGGTCGACGGTGGCCTTGGCGGCGGCCAGGGCTGAGCGGGCAATCTCCGCCTGTTGAACCAGTTCGCTGTCGTCCAGCCGGACAAGGACCTGGCCGGTTTCAACGCGGTCCCCCTGGTCCGCGAAGAGCTGAACGATCCTTCCGGAGATCTTGGAGCTCACCGTGGTTTGAAGCCGGGCTTCAAGTGTCCCCGTCCCCATGACCTCGGCAACGACTTCGCCCTTTGAAACGCGATAGCCCTGCACCGGGATCGGGCGAACGGCGAACCAATAGAGGACCCCTGCCAAAACCAGCACAACGACAAGGACCTTTAGCCACTTGAAGGACTTGAAGGATCCCAAGGAGTTGATCCCCATGAGGTTGCCCCGTCAGAAGAGGTTGAGCTCAAAGACGACGTCATCTGTCGAAAATGGATTCGGTTACAGCGGCTGGAGTCGGACTCGAACCCGGGACTATTCCCAGTGAATACAGGAGACAGGGCACGCTTCCATGGCGTCCTCGATGCATTCCACAGGGCCGCCTTCCGGTTTGACGACTTCTGATTTCTCTCTGTCTCGGTCCAGCTTGAAGACCTCGGGACAGACGTCTTCACAGTTGCCGCAACCGATGCATTCTTCTTCGTCAACGACGACTTTCTTAGCCATGGAAAACTCCGATCAAATGGGTGGCGCGATGGTAACCAGGGCACGCAGATCGCTTTTTGCCCTCAGTCCGTGAGGCTCTGCGATATCGGAGATCAGCACGTCTCCTGTGCGGGCAGGCAGAGTCGCGCCGTCTTTTCCGAGAAACTCCCCCACTCCTTCGATAATGACAATACTCAATTGGCCTTCAATGTCATGGGAGTGGATGGGAAGTTCCTGCCCGGGCCTGAAGTTGAAGTTGATGACTTTGAAGTAAGGGGATTCGTGGACGAGGAACCTCTTGATCGCTTTCTCTTCAAACACGCTTGACTCGTAAAGACTGATCCTCTTCATGGGGGCCTCCTTTCTTGCGGTTACATATCCTTCATATAGATCGTTTCGTAATGCTCTTCCAGACGAGCAAGATGGGTTTCTTCGTCCTGAGCCAGTTTCCTGTACATTTCCGACATGGGAGCCGCTCCGCACTGCTCGGCCATGTTCCGGTAAAAGTCCACCGCCCGTTTTTCCTCATGAATCGCATGGATCATCACTTCTTGCGGT
>JALOPA010000054.1 GCA_025454125.1 Thermodesulfobacteriota bacterium | reverse complement strand
GATCGATCCGAGTTGATCCAACGCTCGATCGAGACATTGAAATCGACCCTGATCGAAGTCATCCTGACCGTGGTTTTCATCATTTTTCTTTTCCTCTGGCACGTGCCCAGTGCGCTCATCCCCGTGATCACCATCCCCATCGCGGTCCTCATTTCGTTCATCCCCTTCAGGGGGCTGGGGATCACCGCGAACATCATGTCCCTGGGGGGTATCGCGATTGCTGTGGGAACGTTGGTGGATGCGGCGATCGTCGTTGTCGAGCAGACCCACAAGAAGCTCGAAGAATGGAAACGGTCAGGCGAGAAGGAAGATTACCGGGACGTCATTGTCCAGGCCATCAAGCAGGTCGCAGGACCGAGTTTCTTTGCCCTCCTGGTGATCGCGGTCTCGTTTCTCCCGGTGCTCACACTGGAGGCCGAGGAGGGGCGTCTCTTCAAACCGCTTGCCTACACGAAAACCCTTGCCATGATCGTGGCCGCTTTGTTGGCGATCACACTGGACCCGGCCCTGAGGGTCTTCGTCACCCATCTCAGGAACTTCGACTTTCGCCCCCGCTGGCTGTGCAGAGTCACGAACGCTGTCGTGGTGGGGACCATTCACTCCGAGCAGAAGCACCCCATCAGCCGGGTGTTGATCCGGATGTATCATCCCGTTGCATCGTGGGCGCTTCGCTGGAGGTGGCTCGTCATCACGGCCGCTCTGGCCATGGTGATCGGGACAATCCCGATTTACAAGAAACTGGGCTCTGAGTTCATGCCTCCCCTTGACGAGGGGGCGCTGTTTTACATGCCCACCACCATGCCGGGCATTTCCATCGCGGAAGCCCAGAAAGTCCTCCAGGTGACAGACCGGATCATCAAGCAGTTTCCGGAGGTGGACCGGGTTCTAGGCAAGGCAGGAAGGGCAGAGACGTCAACGGACCCGGCGCCGCTCTCCATGCTCGAAACGGTGATCACCCTCCGCCCCAAGTCCGAGTGGCGCCGAGCGGAAACGTGGTACAGTTCCTGGGCGCCGGATTGGCTGAAATCCGTTTTCCGCCGCATCACCCCGGATCACATCTCGAAGGAAGAACTCGTCAGCCGGATGAACGGGGCACTGAATGTCCCAGGCGTGTCGAACTCGTGGACCATGCCGATCAAGGGACGGATCGATATGCTGACCACGGGCATCCGGACTCCGATCGGACTCAAAATCTCAGGCTCAGACCTCAACGTGATCGAGGAGATCGGCATACGGGTGGAAGGGCTTCTTTCCTCCGTGAAGGGAACGCGAAGCGTTTTTGCCGAGCGCACCGGCGGGGGTTATTTCCTCGACATCGAATGGAAGCGTGAACAGCTGGCCCGCTACGGTTTGAGCGTCGAGGACGCACAACAGGTGGTCGCCCAGGCCATAGGCGGCGAAAATGTGACGGTTGTTGTCCAGGGGAGAGAGCGGTACCCGGTGAACATTCGTTACATGCGCGATTTCCGGGACGACTTCTGGGATCTTGGCCGAATTCTCGTCCCTGTTGAGGACGGCCGGAAGCAGATCCCTCTCTCGCATCTTGCTACGATCCGGGAATCCACCGGCCCCGCCATGATCCGCGATGAGGATGGCCTCTTGACCGGCTATGTGTACGTGGATATCGCCGGCCGTGATGAACAGGGATACATCGACGAGGCCGGTCGCCTCATCCGGGAAAGACTGCCGCTCCCGGCAGGGTACGCCGTCTTGTGGAGCGGCCAATACGAGGCCATGGAACGGGTGAGGGAGCGGCTTAACACCGTGATACCGCTCACCCTGTTTCTCGTCCTCCTGCTCCTTTACCTAAACACCCGATCCGTCACCAAGACCTTCATCGTCCTTCTGGCCGTGCCCTTTTCCGCAATAGGTGCCTTCTGGTTCCTCTACTTGCTCGGCTATAACATGAGCATCGGAGTCTGGGTCGGGCTGATTGCGTTGCTTGGTGTAGATGCGGAGACAGGTGTTTTCATGCTCCTGTACCTCGACCTTGCCTATGACCAGGCAAAAAAAGAAGGCCGCCTTCGAAATCTCCCGGAGTTGCGGGCGGCGATCCTTGAGGGAGCCGTCCAACGGTTGCGGCCGAAGTTCATGACCGTTGCGACCGTGGCTATCGGCCTCATTCCTATCATGTGGGCCACAGGGACAGGCTCGGATGTGATGAAAAGGATCGCGGCTCCCATGATCGGAGGCATTTTCACCTCTTTTCTTTTGGAGCTTCTCGTCTACCCGGCGATCTACCAGATCTGGAAGTGGAATTTCGAATTAAAAAAGTCCCTGACATCAGCGTAAGCATTGGATCGACGGCTTGCTTGAGGCCGAGCTTTTCCAGCGCTTGATCCCGAACTTGGCTGAGCGCCTCGGTTGTGCTAATGTGAACAGTTTATAAACGATCATGACCCGATACATCTACAAAAACTTCCTCATTGTCCTTGCCATTTCCTGGTCGCCTTCGCGTGGTATTTTGCGAATCTCCTGCGCTTCAACTTCGACATTCCGCCCGACGGCAGGGCGGCCATCGCCCGCCTCGTCCCCATCATCCTGGGCGTCAAGATGGTCGTCTTTTACATGTTCGACCTCTACAAAGGCATGTGGAGGTACACGAGCATCAATGACCTGCTCGACATCATCAAGGCCTCCGGAATCAGCTCCCTGCTCGTGCTGACCGTGGTGGCCTTCACCCACGGGCTTGCGGGTTTTGCCCGCGCGGCGTTCGTCATCGACTGGGTCCTGACGGTCTTTCTGATCGCGGGTTACAGGCTGGGGATACGCCTTTACTTCTGGCTCGGGCCCAAGGATCGACTCAGCAGCTTCCGGCTGTTGACCCCCTTCAAGCTGAAGAAGGGGGAAAGAAGCGGGGCCAAGAAGCTCCTGATTCTGGGCGCAGGGGATTGCGGGGAAAAGATCTATCGTGAGATCGAGGACAACGCCAGCCTGCGCTACGATGTGGTCGGCTTCCTTGACGACGATCTCACCAAGGTGGGGAAGCTCCTTCATGGGGTACCCATCCTGGGAACCACGTCAGAACTGAAGAGCATCAGCCAGAGGATCGGCGCCGAAGAAGCCCTCATCGCCATCCCCTCGGCGACCTCGATGCAGATGCGCTCGCTTCTGGCCCGTTGCGAGGAGAGCGGGCTTCCGTCCAAAACGGTTCCCGGCATGGGGGAACTGATCGACGGCAAGGTGAGCATCAAAGCGATCCGCGATGTCGACTACCGCGACCTGCTCGGCCGTGAAGTGGTCCGCCTCGATGACGAGCGAATCGCGGGGTACCTGGAAAATGCCAGGGTTCTTGTGACCGGGGCAGGCGGATCGATCGGGTCGGAGCTGTGCCGGCAGATCTGCCGCTTCAATCCCTCCTGTTTGATTCTTTATGAGCGGGCGGAGAGCCCTCTTTACGAGATCGATCTGGAGCTGCGAACGGACTACCCGGAGGCCAAGGTGGTGCCCATTCTCGGCGACATCCGCGACCGCGGTCAACTCTCCAGGGCCCTTTCCGACTACCAACCAAAGGTTGTTTTCCATGCGGCGGCCTACAAGCACGTGCCCATGATGGAGCTTCAGCCCTGGAAGGCGGTGAGAAACAATATCCTGGGGACCCGAAATGTCATGGATATGTCTAAGGAGCATGGCGTAGAGAGATTCGTTCTGGTTTCAACGGACAAAGCGGTCCGGCCGGCCAATGTCATGGGCGCTTCCAAGAGAGTGGCGGAGCTTCTGGTGCAGAACCAGAACGGGTGCGGGCCGGACAGAACAAAGTTCATTACGGTGCGGTTTGGGAATGTGGTGGGCAGTGTGGGCAGCGTGGTGCCTCTGTTCAAAAAGCAGATTGAAAGAGGAGGCCCGGTTACGGTAACGCATCCGGACGTAACGCGCTATTTCATGACCATTCCTGAGGCGTGCCAGCTGATTTTGCAGGCCGGGGCCATGGGGGAAGGCGGAGAGATTTTTATCCTCGATATGGGCACCCCGGTCAAGATCGTAGACATGGCCAGAGACCTCATTCGGCTTTCCGGCTTCGAGCCGGAGGTGGACATCCAGATCGAATTTGTGGGGCTGAGGCCAGGCGAGAAGCTTTTCGAAGAGCTGATCACCAGTGGAGAGGGCATTGTCCCGACGAGTCACGAAAAGATTCTGGTCCTTCGCGGTAAGACATGCGATCAGGACCGCTTGAACGGGGTCATCGAGGACCTGTCAAAGCTTGCCCAGGAGCAGAACGGCGCCGGCATCCGGGCCAAGCTCAAGGAGATTGTGGAAGATTACACGCCGGGTGCGTGAAAAGCGAAAACCTAAAAGGCCTATCTCTCACAGAGTCACAGAGACCACAGAGAGCAAAGACCTTTTGATTATGAAACAAGAAACCCCTCCGTGAACTCTGTGCACTCGAGCGAGCTTAGGCGAGCGGGCGAGAGACTGATATTTCTTATCTCTCACAGAGTCACCCGCCTTCGCCCGCCTGCGGCGGACTATGGCAGGGCAGGCAGAGAAGACACAGAGAAATCATGTTATCTATGAAACCAAGATAACTCTCTTCTTCCTCTGTGGCTCGAACGACCCTGAGCCTGCCGAAGGGGAGTGGCCGTGAGATAAAATGGCTATTTTGCGAATAGCGGATAACTGGTCAGAGTGAACGGATAACGGGCAACGGTGAACGAGAAACGGTGCAACCATGAACGGTGAAAAAAGATATGTTCTCGTGGGGCTGATCATAGGGATTCTATTGTCCGGAATCTTCTTCTACTATTTCGCCCCCCGGTACACGACCGTGAAATCGGGCGACACGGTCCTGAGGCAGGACACCTGGACAGGGCGATCATGGAGATTCGCGGACAATGAGTGGAAGTCCATCGTGGGTGTTCCTCGTGATTGGGAGAGTATCGACCGGGCGCTTCTGTCCGCCCTTCGGATCCCCTTTGCCGAGGTCAACACCGACCTGGCACTCAAGCAGTTGCAGGAAAAGCACCCTGTGCTCAAGGACCTCCCCAATGACGAACTCCTCGAACGGATCAAACTGGTCTACTCACGGCAGGTGCTGGTCAACATGTATCTCGACAGCTTTGTCAAAATGGAACAGCAAGGAAAACCGTAAAACAAGAGAAGGCGTGGTCTCTCACAGAGTCACCCGCCTTCGTCCGCCTGCGGCGGACTATGGCAGGGCAGGCAGAGAAGACACAGAGAAAGCCTCTTTTGTTATAACCCCTTAAAGAAACCCTCTTCTTCCTCTGTGGCTCGAACGAGCCTAGGCGAGCGGGCGTGAGACCAGAGTGTATTTGCCGGTGACGGGGAACGGACAACGGTGAACGGGGAACGGAGAACTTCCCATGGTTCCGGTTGACAAAGGAGGGAGCTGGCGTTAAGTTGTGGAAATTTTGATACGCATGAAAGGAGATTGGGCATGGCGGATTTACTCCAAGTCACCGATGACACTTTTGAAGCAGAGATCTTGAAGTCGGAGCTCCCTGCAATGGTCGATTTTTGGGCGGAATGGTGCGGACCCTGCCGGATGGTGGGGCCCACGGTCGAAGAGCTGGCCAATCAGTACAAGGGCAAGATCAAAATCGCCAAGATGGATGTGGACAAGAACCGGCAGACCCCGGGGAAGTTCGGTATCCGCAACATCCCGACTCTGATCCTGTTCAAAGGCGGACAGGTCGCCCAGACCATTATCGGTGCCCAGCCCAAGGCTTACATCGAAGGGGAACTCAAGAAACTGCTGTGAAGTGCCTAAAGTGCGCTAAAGTGCCTAAAACGCCTAAAGTTGAAAATAGGAAGGCACAAGAAAAGCTATCTGTTATTCGTGATTCGTTATTCGGGAGGAACGCCTTATTCCCGTGGCTGATGGCGGTTAACGAATAACGAGTAAGGAAGAACCAATAACGATTCAGAATGACGGATAACGGTTAACGGTCAACGGATAACGATCTCGTGTACGATGTCATCATCATAGGAGGAGGGCCGGCGGGTCTGACCGCAGGGCTTTACAATGCCAGAGCCCGGTTGAACGTCCTGCTCCTCGAGCGCCTGGCCCCAGGCGGACAGGTGCTGACCACCGACTGGGTCGAAAACTACCCGGGATTTCCTGACGGCATATCCGGGTTCGAACTGATGGACCGGATGAAGGTGCAGGCGGAAAAATTCGGCCTCAAGATCCAAAGTGACGAGGTGACCAAGCTGGAGCTCGCTGCGGATCGGAAGGTGGCGGTCACCTCCGGCGGCCCCCTGGAAACCAAGGCCATCATTCTGTGCTGCGGTGCCACCTGGAGGAAGCTCGGGATCGAGGGCGAGGACCAGCTCATGGGCAAAGGCGTGTCCTTTTGCGCCACCTGCGACGGGCCGTTTTACAGAAACCAGGAGGTCGCTGTGATCGGCGGGGGGGACACCGCCGTGGAGGAAGCCATCTTCCTGACCCGCTTCGTGAGCAAAATTTATCTCGTTCACCGAAGGGACAAACTGAGAGCCACCCAAGTGCTTCAGGAGCGGGCCATGTCCCAGGACAAGATCGAGTTCATCTGGAACTCCGTTCCGGTGAAAATCCTGGGGGACAAGGGCGTCGAAGGCGTCGAATTGAGAAATGTGAAGACCCAGGAAGTCTCCCGAAAAAACGTGCAAGGCCTCTTCGTTTTTATCGGCACCCTCCCGAACACCGACATGGTCAAGGGGCTGATCCGGCTCGACGAGAGCGGGTTCGTGGTGACCGACGACAACATGCAGACGTCGGTGCCCGGCGTTTTTGCCGCAGGAGACATCCGTTCCAAGCTGTTCAGGCAGATTTCAACGGCTGTGGGGGAAGGCGCCACGGCGTCGTATGCTGTCGAAAGATACCTGGAGAGTCTGGCCGGTTGATGAAAAACGTCCAGAAAAAATCAAGGGAGTGCGCAATGAAGCGGAAGTCCGTGGCGATCAGAACCGTTCTAGCCTTGCTCGTGCTCCTTTTTCTTCTGAGCGGGTGCTCCTTTTTTGACACCCTGCTGGGCATCAGCAGCGGCGGGGAAGAAGAGGGGGATGCCGGCGAGCTCATGGCTCAGGGTGCGGAGGATCTGAACAGCGGAAGGTACAAGAGCGCAGTGGACGCTTTTCAGAAAGTGAAGGACCGCTTCCCTTACAGCAAATACGCGGTCGCAGCCGAGCTTCGAATGGCAGATGCCCTATTTTTGCAGGAGGAGTATGAGCCGGCCTTTGCCGCCTATGACGAATTCGAGAAGCTCCACCCCAAACACAAAGACATTCCCTACGTCATCTACCAAAAGGGGATGTGCAACTTCAACCAGATCGTCTCCAAGGACAGAGAGCAATTCCACACGGTCAAGGCGAAAGACGAATTCGAAAGGCTTATCAAGAGGTTTCCGAGAGACGAGTATGCGAACAAGGCCAGGAAGCATCTGCGGGAATGCCTCATCTCCCTGGCCGACCATGAGCTCTTTGTGGCCAACTATTACTACAAGCGAGGCCGGTACAGAGCGGCACTGGGAAGGTACCAGTACATCCTCAACAACTACCCGGACATGGGGCAGTATCAGGATGCGATGGAAGGCATCGCCCGGTGCAGAGAGAAGCTCGGCGAGGAAACCGCCCAAGATGGGGGCTGGAAAAGCTACTGGCCCTTTTCTATGTTCAAATGATGTCTCCCACCGAGTCGAGGGCTTGACCCAGCAGTTCGGGCCGGCTCCCGCCGCCCTGGGCCATGTCCGGACGTCCCCCCCCTTTACCCCCCAGCATCTCTGAGAGGCGGCCGATGATCTGCCCCGCCTTGAACCGATTCAAAAGATCCTTGGTGACCGTGCAGATGAGCATCGCCTTGTCGTCTTTTCGAGCCCCGAGGACGATGATCCCGGAGTCGAGTTTCTCCTTGATGCGGTCTGCAGCGTCCCTCAGGTCCTTTGGGGAGTCTGCCTGCACTTCGCGGACCAGGACCCGGACGCCCTTGATCTCCCTGACGCCGGAAAGAAGATCTTCCGACTGGGCGGAGAGGAGCCGAGACTTGAGCGTTTCGATTTCCCGGTCCTTCTGCCGCTGTTCTTTGAGGAGCTTCTCGATCCGTTCGTGCAACTGCTCGGGGGAGGTCTTGAGAACAGCGGAAGCCTCCTTGAATTCGAGTTCCTGATGTTGCACGTACTCAAGCGCGGCCCTCCCTGTGAGGGCTTCAATGCGGCGCACATTGGCGCCCACCGCGCTTTCGCTCACAATCTTGAAGAGCCCCACGTCGCCGGTCCGGTGCGTGTGCGTGCCGCCGCAGAGCTCCAGGCTCACCCCGTCCCCCACCTTGACGAGACGGACATGATCCCCGTAGCGTTCTTCAAAGATGGCCATGGCCCCTGTCTTCATGGCCTCTTCACGAGGCAACACCGAGGTGGTGAGAGGGAGATTCTCCCGGATCATCCGGTTCACCTGCTGCTCCACCTCCTTGAGCGTCTCCGCATCCACCTGGGCAAAGTGGCTGAAGTCGAAGCGGAACCTCTGGGGCGACACGAGAGAGCCGGCCTGCTTCACATGGGGTCCCAGGATTTCCCTCAGGGCCGTGTGGAGCAGGTGAGTCGCCGTGTGGTTGAGGGCCGTGGCCCGGCGCTCTTCTTCGTTCACCCTGGCCTCCACCCGCGCGCCGGTCGACACCACGCCTTGCTCCACCACTCCGCGGTGAACAATGAAGGTCTCCATGAGCTTGACCGTGTGGGTGACCTTCACGCGCCCCCCGTCCCCCACCAACCAGCCTGCGTCCCCTACCTGCCCCCCCGCCTCTCCGTAAAAGGGAGTCCGGTCGAGCACCACCTCGACCTCCTCGCCTGCGCCGGCTGAAGCGGCTTCCTTGCCCCCCTTGAGAAGAGCCACCACATTGGAATCCGAAACCAGGGTGTCGTAGCCCACGAAAGCGGTGGTCAGGCCCTGGCTCGAGAGCCTCTGGTAAACTTCCGGAACTTCCGCTTCCCCGCTTCCTTTCCAGGACTCCTGGGAAAGGCTCCTCTGCCTGCCCATGGCTTCGTCGTAGCCGGCAAGATCGACCTTCAGGTTCTCTTCCCTCGCCACGTCCTGGACGATGTCCAGGGAGAGGCCATAGGTGTCGTAGAGCTTGAAGGCCACGCTGCCGGGGATGGCGGTTTCGTTCCGGTCCTTGAGCGCGTTCACGTTGTCCATCAGCAGCTTCAGGCCGAAGTGAAGCGTGTCGGCGAAGCGCTTCTCCTCGTTGAGCACAATGCCTTCGATGAAGCTCCTGGAGGTCGCGAGCTCGGGATAGTCCTCACCCATGAGGTCGATCACGTGGCCGGCGACCCGGTGGAGGAAATTCTCCTTGATCCCCAGAACCTGACCGAAGCGGATGGCCCTGCGGATGATTCGCCTGAGGACGTAGCCCCTGCCCTCGTTGGAGGGGAGCACGCCGTCGCCGATCAGGAACGCCGTGGCCCTGGCGTGGTCGGAGATGACCCGGAAGGAGACATCCTGTTTGGCGTGCTCGCCGTAGCGCTTTTCGGCGATGTGCTCTATGCCGCGGATCAAGTCTTTGAACAGATCGGTGTCGTAGTTGGAGGTCACGCCCTGGACCACCGCCGAGATCCTCTCCAGGCCCATGCCCGTGTCGATGTTGGGCTTGGGAAGAGGCGTCAGAGTGCCGTCGGGGCTTCGATCGAACTGGGTGAAGACGAGGTTCCAGATTTCCAGGTGCCGGTCGCAGTCGCAGTGAGGGCTGCAGTCCGGCCTTCCGCACCCGACGCCCGGGCCCTGGTCGATCAGCACCTCCGAGCAGGGGCCGCAAGGGCCGGTGTCGCCCATGGCCCAGAAGTTGTCCTTTTCGCCAAGGCGCACGATCCGTTCCGGAGGCACGCCGATCTGCTTTTCCCAGATGGCGTAGGCCTCGTCGTCGTCTTTGTAGACAGAGGCCCAGAGCTTGTCCGCAGGCAGGCCGTAGACCCGGGTGAGCAGCTCCCAGGCCCAGTGAATGGCTTCCACCTTGAAGTAATCTCCGAAAGAGAAGTTGCCCAGCATTTCGAAGAAGGTGTGGTGCCGGCCGGTGTAACCGACGTTTTCGAGGTCATTGTGTTTGCCGCCCGCGCGCACGCATTTCTGGGAGGTCACGGCGCGGTTGTAGCTTCTCGTCTCCGTGCCCAGATAGAGCCCTTTGAACTGCACCATGCCGGCATTGGTGAACAGCAGACTCGGGTCATCCCTCGGAATGAGGGAGGAACTCCGCACGTGCTCATGGCCGCGCTTCTTGAAAAAGTCCAGGAAGGTGGATCGGATTTCCCTGAAGGACATGCTGTTCATTTGCCGTCGGCCTCCGGTTTCGGCTTCTTGAGGCCTGTTTTTTCTTTGACCAAGCCGACCACCTGGGTTCGGATGTCGGTGTTTTCGGCGAGGAACTTCTTCGCGTTTTCCCTGCCCTGGCCCATCCTCTCCCCCTTGAAGGAGTACCAGGCGCCGCTCTTCTCCACAATGTCGAAGGAGGTGGCCAGGTCGAGGATGTCGCCTTCCTTGGAAATGCCTGTCCCGTAAATGATGTCGAACTCGGCTTCCCGGAAAGGAGGCGCGATCTTGTTCTTCACCACCTTGACCCTGGTCCTGCTGCCGGTGACCTGCTCCCCTTCCTTGATCGCCCCGAGCCGGCGAATGTCCAGCCGCTGGGACGCATAGAACTTGAGGGCGTTTCCTCCGGTGGTGGTTTCAGGGCTTCCGAACATGACACCGATCTTCATGCGGATCTGGTTGATGAAGACCACACAGGTCATGGATTTGTGGATGGTGGCCGTGAGCTTTCTCAAGGCCTGGGA
>JALOPA010000740.1 GCA_025454125.1 Thermodesulfobacteriota bacterium | reverse complement strand
TCAAACGTTTCATGGCAATGGCGGATGGCTTGTAATGGTCAATGAGCCTTTTTATCAGACTCATCGCTTTCTTGAGTTTGGTTTTGGACCATTTGCCTTTGAGCGTTTTCACGCTCCAGTCTAGAAGGACGGTTCCCGAAAATACGGCGAGACCCAAATAGCGGGTTCCCTGGTTAATTCCCAGAATTGTTCTTATTTTTGTTTCCATGTTTTTGGACGAGATAGTTGAAAAGCGCACCCCGGCTTCTCTTCACTTTCTCCTTCGGGATTTCCTTCACCACTCCCGAGATCCTGCGAAGAAATGGCTCGGGATACTTTCTGGCGTAGGAGAGATAGAGGGGGAGAGCACTGAAATCATCGAGGGCTGTCGCGAGATCGAGCGCCAGGAGTTCTTCTTTGCTTCGTGCCCCATAGCGAGCAGCGGGGTCGGGAGTTGATGAAGGAGGGAGTGAATCTTCCTCATCTATTGCGGGCGGTCAGGAAGTAGGCCATATGAGGCGGTTAGGAAATCGGCCACGGCGAGGTTTGGACGGAGTTCTGCGACATCGCCGTTTTATTAAGGACGAGAAGGTGCGTTGAGGGTCTGCCCATTCAGGGTAAACCCTCCCAAGGCTGCCGTGGATTGCCTAATTGCAGTGTTTTCTCCTATAGCTGCTTCCTCCCAGGATGAGGATCTCCGAGCGGAAGACGAGACGGTCCGCTATCGCAGTTGCCGCAGTGGTTGAATCGAACACCTTTCCCCAGTCGGCGAACGGCAAATTGGTAGTCAGCATCGTAGACTTCTTCTGATGCCTTGCGCTGATGACCTGGAAAAAGAGGTGCGAACCCTGTGGCCCAAGGGATAAATAGCCGATCTCGTCACATACCAGGAGATCCGGAGCTTGATAATATTGGAGCTTTTTCAGAAGGGAATGGTCGGCCTCGGCCGCTATGAGGTGATTGATCATATCCATGGCGGTGGTGAAGAGAACCTTCACGTTGGCATTGCATGCAGCGCCTGCGATGCAGTTGGCCAGAAAGCTCTTTCCCGTCCCGGGATTGCCGATCAGGATCACGTCCATTCGCTCACGAACGAACTCCAGGTCCAGCAGATGAAGGATTCGGTTCTTCTGCTCCTTTCTTGATTTGTGATGCTCAAAGTCGAACTGGTCGATGGTGACCCTTTCCGCAAGTCGTGATTGCTCCCAGCGGAGCTTGAGGGCCGCCTGCCATCGTCTCTCCAACTCGAGATCCGCTAGACGATGCAGGGTTTCAAGCAAGCTCTGGTTCTTCTGTTCGTCGTATTCGGCAAGAGAGGGCTCCTCCAATCGGATGCGATTGAGTTCTTCCTGGTTGAGCTTGACGGGAGGGTGCACCCTCAAGGGAGTCATTTCCTGGTAGAGGATGTTTTGGATGTAATCGGCTCCGTAGGCGTTGTGGGCGGTGGCCTGTCTTATAGCTTCGATAAGGGAGCCGGCGCCGTATTCGTCTTTGAGGGCCAGTAGGGTTTGGATGCTTCTTTTCAAGGGCACTCGGGCTACTGAGAGGCGCTCAAGATAAACTTTGACTTCTTCGCCGAGGCTCATGAGGAGAGCGGCATCCTGGGCCTGCCAGTGCTTTATGCGGTGCCTACGGGCCTCCTCACGATGCCCAGGGGATTCAACGCGCTCTCGCCTCAGCCATGAGCGGATATGGACGGCAACGGTTCTCTCCTTGAAGTAGATGGTGACGGTATCGCGGTCTGCTTTGACCACGACCTGTTTACCGATCAGCCAGGGAGGAACGGTGTAGGTATTGCCGTCAAAACGGACGGAGAAATCGGTGTGGACCTTGGCTGCCTGCGTATCACGACAGTCCGGAAGGATCTCCGGCAGAGGAATCATCGCCTCGGGTCTGAACCTGAGGGATGGCTTCTCACCGGTGGTTTCGTGTACCCTCACATTGGCAATCTGATCCCTCCAGGGGTTGGCCTGGGATTGTACATCCGCAAGGTCCCTGAAAGATCTCAGAGGCCAGAAGTTGTGGCGAATGTAGTGGATGGCTCCTTTCTCGATTTTTCCCTTCTCATGGGGCTGGCCCCGGTTACATGCCAAAGGAACCGTCTTGAAGGGCCGAAGGAAGGACAGAAAGGCATCGTTGAAGCGGATGAGGGGGCCGTCCCGCTCGATCACGGCGGTGAGCATGTTGTCGTGAACAAGCCTCTTCGAGGCACCCTGAAAAAAGATGAATCCATTGAGAAGAGCCCGGTGAAGGGTTTCCTGTCGCTGGGAATGTGTGAACTCGAGGTAGAGCAAACGGCTGTGGGATTCGATCAGGGCTATGCAGTAGAGCTTTCTGCAAGTATTTCCGTAAGGAAGAGAGCCGAAATGCCCCCAATCAACCTGGATTTCCTCCCCGGGAGGTGACTCGTAGCGAATGAAGGCACGCCGCTCTTTCTTTGCAGGGCGCACCGTGCGCAGATAATCCTTTAAAATGGTAGTGCGGCCGTCGAATCCCATGGCAGCGAGTCTTTGACGAATGACCTCAGAGCTGGCCTCGGGATCTATGGCGAGCAGACGTGCTATTTCATCTTTAAAAGGATCAAGCTTGCTCGGCCTTTCCACGACCGGTTTTTTCCGCTCGGGGTTGACCAGGTATTTGGCCACGGTGTCGCGGCTCAGAGAGAGCGTCCTGGCTATTCTTCTTATTGACCGACCTTCATGATGAAGCCGGTGGATTTCAAAGACGGTACGCTCATCAATCATGACTTGCTCCCAAAGGCACGCCTACATATTTGTTGAACGGTTGCCGGGTCATGTCCTTCCATGTCTTCCTTGGTCGTGAGGAGGGGCCGAGCCTCCCATGACGGTCTTTCCGGGAGCGAGAGCACCTGAAAGAGACGACCGTCAAAGGCAATGAGATCCTTGTCTATGAGCGCATCCCTGGCTTCTATGTACTCTTCCGTACCTATCTTCAGGGCCGCACAGATCCTGTCGAAACTGTAAAACGACAGCCCGTATCGGTCGGCTGCCAGGACCAGGAACAAATAGAGCAGCAGCTCATTTGAGTCGAGGACAGCAAGGAATCCATCCTGAAGGAATCGGTGCTCGATAAAGGCAAAGCTGCTGCTGATTCTCCTTACACGCTGAGGAACCAAAGGCTTTTTCATCATGGTCTCCACTCCTTTCCGGGAAACCTTAGCGCGTCAGGGCCGGCAAGGCTATCGAGTCCTATTTTGCAAGATCTTGGAGCCAAGGACTAAATGACTGGAATAAGGCACACTTTCTGTGCCGACGCGTCCATCTTTGCAAGACTGACGGAATCGGGAACGAGATAATAAGTACCCTGTTTCACAGTGGAAAAAGACTTTAACGCGTCCATCTTTGCAAGATCCCTCTGATGGTGGCTTCGCCTCCTGTCTCGGACATTCTGAAGTTCGCGGTTTCTGCGGGTATAGGCCGGATGGTTCAGCCGATACCCCTTCCAGTAATCAGGATTCCGACTGCACCATGCTCTCTGGCAGTCATGTCGGTTTTGCTTGTAGTCGGGGTCGGTCGCCATCTTCTCCCTCTGCCACAGCCGTTTCCTTACGTTCTGACAGGCCCTGCTGCCGCAGTAGTGTTGGTTCTTGACGCGTGGATTGGGGAAGAATAGGCATCGACAGTGCGCACAACGGATTTGACGCTTCATGGCTTCCATTCCTACTGCGGAACGCGCTCGAAGTAGGTGATCG
>JALOPA010000739.1 GCA_025454125.1 Thermodesulfobacteriota bacterium | reverse complement strand
CCAGGAGAAGTTCCTCCACGACTTTGTAGCGGCGTGGAACAAAGTCATGAACCTTGACCGTTTCGACCTCGCCTGATCATCGCACAGACGTTCTGCAGGGCTTCTGACAGGACGACGAGACGGGAAGCAAGGCGAAGAGACAGAAAAAAGTTGCGGCCCTTTTGGGGCCGCAATTTTTTCCGGTCCGGTTTCGCTTCCTCCTCCTCACACCACTGCACGGGACTGCGTCAGGTGATGCGGCCCTCCCCCTCAAGCGGACAGAGGCTAAGCGCCTAGAAGGGCCGTTTCCCGCAGCAGCTCCCCGGGCCGCTGCATCCGGCGGCCTGGCCCGGTGACGATCCGCAGCATGCCGTATCCCCTGGACCCGGCATGCTGCTTCGTGCTGTCCCCGACAAGGAGGAGGGCGCCGAAAGGAGCCTCTTCACGTTCCGGCTTCGGCAGGTCAGACATTCCGGCAACTCAGAGGAACTCGCGACAAGCACTTCGCTCACCTTGCCGCACTCAAGACAAAGAAAATCAAAAAGAGGCATCGCCCTGTCCTTTCAAGCCGCCTTGTCGGCGTGTGCTTCCTCGTATTCTTTGATCGCCTTTTCCAGGGTTTTGACCGCGAGTCGGATGCAATGTTGCTTCTGATCAGGGATTTGAACCAGCCGCCTGAAGACATCGCGGTCCTTGACTTTGAGGGCCTCGGATAGAGTCTTGCCTCTAATGAGATCGGCCAGGGCCATAGCCGCTGTGATGAAGCACTTCATGGTGTCTCCGCAGGGGCCGGTCAGTTCTGTCACATGATTCGCTCCCTTCAGG
Organism: Thermodesulfobacteriota bacterium; assembly: GCA_025454125.1. Next base: position 2,359 of record JALOPA010000739.1, on the reverse strand, counting down.
GGGCCGAGGTTCGGTTTGGTGAGAAAATAGTTGATGGCTTCCTCCGCGTACCCGGAAGAGGAAAGCATTTCACGAATGCCGGCAATATCGTTCGGGTTGGAAAGCGTCTCCTGCTCCATGGTTGTATTCCTCTCTAGTGATGCGCGCATCCGCCCCCGCCTTGGTGCCCGGCGCAGGTCATATTCACTGAAAACTCCGGGAGCTTGCCGGATTTCATGTATTCGAGATTCTGCTTCACACTCCCCTCCACCGCCCTGAAGACGCGAATCCCCTGAGCCTGGAGCCTCATCAGCGCGCCGCCTCCTATGCCGCCCACGACAATGGCATCCACAGGGTTGCCCGCGAGGGCCTTCATGGGCTGGCACTGGCCATGGGCATGATGGGCGTCGCTGTTGCCGATGGTTTCAAACTCTCCATTGGCGCTGTCGAGAATCACAAAAGACGGGGCTGAGCCGAAATGGCCGTAAACCTGGCTTTCAAGCCCCTGATCCATTTGAACCGGAAAGGCAATTTTCATATTCGATTTCCTCCGCAATATTGTAACAACAGCAGATTAAGAAAACCCCCTCCCTCTGTCAAGAGAAAGAGGGTTCAATCCTCTCGACTGAATCGATCATCGGATGTCTTGGTTCTGATCCTTTCTCGCACCTTTTCCAGCCAACCGACGCGACAGCTCTCCTGGTGGTCGAATTCAGGGACATAGGGCTTGAGGTCCAGAAGGGGCGTTCCGTCGAGGATGTCCACGTTCTCCACATCCAGGACTCCGCCTCGGATTTGGATGAGCTTCACGATGGAAAGCCCGATGGGATTGGGCCGCTTTGGTGCCCGGGTGGCGAAGAGGCCTCTCGGCTCCGAATCGAGGAAAGGGGTGACGGTCAGCTTGTACCCGCGGCTCTCATGAAAGCGGTAAAGAACAATCAGGTGGGAGAAGCCGTCAAGATCCTTCAGCCCTTCTGCAAATTCCGGAAAGACCTCCACGGTGCCGCGGATTCCTGCCGCGCCCGACGGCTGGATGGGCATGTTCTCCAATTTCTTGAAGGGCGTGTGAATGATGCCGATAGGACGACACAGAAGGGGATCAAGTTCTCTTTTCTCTGCCATGGCCCCATGTCCCTTTTTCATCAACGAAGAGTCGCGGTCAGCCCTAGGAGACGCATCAGAAGCTCTCCCGCACCTTATCAATCCCTCCGGCCCCAGGCAAGCGTTGAATTCAATTTGAATTCAAGCAAAAGAGCGGGAGAGGAGTGAAACCTCGCCCCCGCAATGACGCTGAACAGAAAAAGGGACAACAGAAATATCTCACCCTGCCTGAAGATCAATACGAGTAAGTACCTGCTTCCAGATCTGCCGGAGCGCTGCGGCGGCCTCCGTGTGGCGGTCGTATTCAACGACCGTCTGACCTGCAACCATCGCCTTCGTGAAAACAGGGTCAAAGGGAATGGCGCCTACAAAAAAATAATTTTTCTCTTCCGCATACTGCCTGATCTCGCGCGTCGAATCGGGGTTGAGGTCGGCCTTGTTAACACATACCATCACCGGTACCTTGAAAAAATCAGCCAGTTCGGCGACACGCTGCATGTCGTGCCGGCCGGCAACCGTTGGCTCCGTCACAATCAGGGCCGCGCTTGCACCTCCCAGGGAAGCAATGACCGGGCAACCAATGCCGGGGGGGCCGTCTGTCAGGATCAGGTCCAGATTCCTTGCTTCCGCCACCTTTTTGGCTTCCTGCCTCACCAGGGTGACGAGCTTCCCTGAGTTTTCTTCCGCAATTCCCAGCCGCGCGTGGACCATGGGGCCGAAACGCGTCTCAGAGAGGTACCACTCCCCGCAGGTCTTGACAGGGAAACCTACGGCCTTTTCCGGGCAGAAGTAGACGCACACGCCGCACCCTTCACAATCCATGCGGCTTACGGTGTAGTCCTCGCGGATTGCATTGTATCTGCACAAGTCTCTGCACAGGCCGCAGGCGGTGCAACGGTCGAAGTCGATGACGGCCGAGTGCCCGGCCTGAAAATCATGGCGCTCCGTAGCCTGAGGCGCCATGATCAGGTGCAGGTCCGCAGCATCCACATCGGCGTCGGAGAGCACTTTGTTTGAAGCCAGGGAGGCGAAGGCGGCCACGATGCTGGTTTTGCCCGTGCCTCCCTTTCCGCTGATGATGACCAGTTCTTTCATTGTCATTTCATGAGAATACAGAAGACAGCCTAGCCGCTGGCCGCTGAGGCGGCCAGTTTGATCGAACAGGAAACTCGACGGCTTCGAAAGAAGCCCCCGAGGTCGTCACTCCCGCGAAGGCGGGAGTCCAGAGCACTAAGGAAAGACTGGATTCCCGCCTTCGCGGGAATGACACAACAAGGGC
>JALOPA010000738.1 GCA_025454125.1 Thermodesulfobacteriota bacterium | reverse complement strand
CATCTTTGATCTCAAGCCGCTTCGAGCCGAGACAAACAACGGAAAGCCTCCCGGCTTTTCCCGTGATCACGAGCGCATCATAATCGGCAAAGCGCAGGGAAAGAGCGGAACGGCCCCCTGCATGGCTCTCCGCATACTGATCGTGATAGGGCGACTTGAAGCCGCACACGGTCTTGCTCATCAAGGGGAAATACCCCGTGAGCGGTCCGATCGCGAAGATGAGAGGCTGTTCCGGATCGCTCCACGGCTTGTCGGCGTGCCCGTAACTTTCGAACAAGAGAGCCGCCAACCCGCTTCCGCCTGCTACCCTGTCGCGGCCCTCCAGGGTGATCACTTCCCCCCGTCCGGCGGCCAGATCGACTTTCAGCACTCGGAAATGATCCCTGATCATGACATGCGCTCCTAGATTTCACCCCAGAGGCTCAGAGGGCAGAGAGAAGAAGAGTTTTTTCACAGGGAACCTTCACTCCAATCGGCATCTCCCGATTGCAGTGAAGTGGTTTTCTCTGTGTCCTCTGCGCCTCTGGGCTGACTCCCTCCTTCCCCGCTCCGTTCCAGGCAGTCGTGCGGGCAGAAGGGCACGCACCGGCCGCAGTGGATGCACACAAAGGGTTCCCCTGTGGGGTCCAGGTAGATGGCATCCACAGGGCACGCCTTGTCGCACTCTCCGCACCGGATGCACAGTTTCTTTTTGACGATGACGCCGCCGCCCTTTCGCTGAGAGTAGGCGCCGGTCGGGCATGCCTCTGCACAAGGGGCCGGATCACAAGCCAGGCAGATGTTAGCTTCAAAGCCCGTGGAAAGTCCGCCCGAAGACTTGATCCGGACGCCGGCCCTGTCCCACGAGAGGTTCTTGTGCACCAGTCTCGCACAGGCCAGCGAGCAGGAGTGGCACCCGATGCATCGTTCCATCCGAGGAGCCGTCAGAGTTTTCATAAGCGCATTTCCCTTATCCCATATCCCTCGGCTGTCCTGTGCACGACAGCACCGTGCTCCAGAACCGGCCGTTGGGATCTATTTTCTTGCGGCTGGAAACAGCCATGCGAATGGGCACGTGGGTGAACTCGCCCTTCCAGTTGGCGACGACCATGCCGGTGCGGCCGCTCATGCCCGCGTGAACCGCATGACGGCCCAGGAGCAGGCAAAAGGCCGAATCGCGCGGATTGGCCGGAAGGCTCCGGATGGTGTAGCTGGGGTCGATGTACTTGAGATTGACCTCCATGCCCTCCTTCTTGAAATAGCCGTTGATCTGGTCTTTGAGGAAAAGTCCGATGTCGTTGAATTTGACATTGCCGGAGGCATCTTTCGCACCTGTCCCCTGCGTCAGATCCTGGCCAGCGCCTTCCCCAACCACGATCACCGCATGCCCTCGCCCTTTGATCCTGTCTTTCAGGGCCTTGAGGAAACCCTCCAGCGTGAAAGCAGCTTCCGGTATGAGGCAGAAGTTCACGTCGCTGTTGGCCATGGTGGCGTAGGCCGCGATGAATCCCGACTCCCTGCCCATGAGCTTGACCAGGCCCACCCCGTTTCGCGCTCCAAGCGCTTCGGCATGGGCTGAGTCAATCGCCGTTCTGGACTCCGATACCGCCGTGTCGAATCCGAAAGAGGACTGCACAAAGGAGATATCGTTGTCGATCGTCTTCGGAATACCGATCACGGCAATTTTCAATCCCCTTTTGATGACTTCTTCCGAAATGGCCTGAGCTCCTCGAAGAGTCCCGTCCCCGCCGATCGCAAAGAGGATCCCGATGTTCATTTGATCGAGGGTGTCCACCATCTCCGAGATGTCTTGCGGCCCGCGAGAAGAAGCGAGGATCGATCCTCCCATCTTGTGAATGTCTTTCACGACGTCAGGGTTCAGCTCCAGAGGGACGTGACCATAGCGGTAGGTCAGGCCTTCGTATCCATATCGGAAGCCGAACACCGTTTTGACCCCGTAGTGGTAAAAAAGGCCCAGCACAATGGCCCGTATCACGTCGTTCAGTCCCGGGCACAATCCGCCGCAGGTCACAATGCCGCACTTGAGCTTGGAGGGATCAAAATAAATCTTCTCCCTCGGCCCGGCCGTTTCGAATTGCGGCGGTTCTTTGCCCGAACGGAGGTATCCGTTCACCTCTTCCATCTTGTCGTGGTAGAGCACATGCTCGTCATCTCCAACATACTGGCCTACGTGCATCGGCGACGGGATGCGACCTTCTCCAATCCTGGAAATGGTGAAATCGAGATCAATATTCGTCATGCATGACTCCATCAGTCCATTCTTCTCTTCCCATTACTCCAACACTCCAATACTCCAGTACTCCATTTTTCCTATTTCTTGTACATCGTTTTTCCTACTCCCCGCAGATCCTGGACCGCCTGTTTGACTCGGCCGGCCATGGAGGCTTCGGCCAGACCGAGGTATTCGCGGGGGTCATAGGTCTTTTTGTTCCCCACCTCGCCGTCCACCTTGAGCACACCGTCGTAGTGCTTGAGCATGTGGTCGGCGATCGGCCGGGTGAAGGCATACTGGGTGTCCGTGTCGACGTTCATCTTGACTACGCCGTAGTCGATCGCTTCATGGATGTCGCGGAGCTCCGAGCCGGACCCTCCGTGGAAGACCAGGTAAAAGCGGGCCTTTTCCCCGTACTGTTTCACCACGGCATCCTGACAATCCTTGAGGATCGAGGGTTTCAGTTTCACCTGCCCGGGTTTGTATACCCCGTGGACATTGCCGAAGGTCGCGGCAAGGAGATACCGGCCGCCCTGGATCCCATTGAGGCGCCGCGCGACCTCGAGCGTGTCTTCAGGGGTGGTGTAGAGCTTGGCCCCTGCCGCACCCGACACTCCGTCCTCCTCTCCGCCGACTACGCCCGCTTCAATCTCCAGGATCAGATCATTCTTCTGGAAACGCTCCAGAAGCTTGACCGCGATGTCGAGGTTCTCTTTGAGCGGCAGGGCGCTGCCGTCGAACATGTGGCTGCTGAAGAGATTGGGTTTCCCCTCTGCCCGCCGCCTTTCGGTCTCCTCCACGAGTGGGATGACCAGTTTATCGAGTTTGTCCGCCTGGCAGTGGTCCGTATGCAGAGCGACGTAGATCGGATAGCGTTCTGCTGCGCGGTGGACGTGTTCGGCGATCGAGATCGCGCCTAGGGCCATGTCCTTCACCGAGGACCCAGAAGCGAAGGCGCCGCCCCCGGTCGAGACCTGGATGATCCCGTCGCTCTTGGTCTCTGCCAGCCCCTTGAGCACGGCATTGGCGGTCGTGAGCGACGTCACATTGATGGCGGGATAGGCAAAGCGTCCCTCCCGCGCCCTTTCGAGCATTTTGCAGTAGATCTTGAAATCAGCTACCGGCATACGTCCTCCTTCTCCTACCCCTTGGCGGCCATGAGCTTGAGGAGATCCA
>JALOPA010000053.1 GCA_025454125.1 Thermodesulfobacteriota bacterium | reverse complement strand
ATACTTCGTTCCTTCTGGCTGAATCTGTTGTCTATATGCCGTGGACCTTGTACCGTGCACCTTGAACCTTACACCTTTCTGCCTGCGCCTTGACCCATGCGTCCAAAATTCTTATTGCCTTCACTGGAACAATGTTTTTCCCACGCCCCGCAGATCCTTAACCGCCTGCTTGACGCGCTCGGCCATGGAAGCCTCGGCCAAGCCCAGGTATTCGCGGGGATCATAGGTCTTCTTGTTTCCCACCTCGCCATCGACCTTCAGGACGCCATCGTAGTGCTTCAGCATGTGGTCCGCGATCGGACGGGTGAAGGCGTACTGCGTGTCCGTGTCGATGTTCATCTTGACCACGCCGTAGTCGATCGCCTCGTGGATGTCGCGGAGTTCCGATCCTGATCCGCCGTGAAAAACGAGGTAGAAGCGTGCCTTCTCACCAAACTCCTTCACCACAGCGTCCTGGCAGTCTTTCAGAATCGACGGTTTCAGTTTGACCTGTCCGGGCTTGTAAACCCCGTGGACATTGCCGAAGGTCGCGGCGAGCAGATATCGGCCGCCCTTGATTGAATTGAGGCGCCGGGCGACCTCGAGGGTGTCCTCGGGCGTCGTGTAGAGCTTGGCCCCAGCCTTGCCCGACACGCCATCTTCCTCTCCGCCCACCACGCCCGCTTCGATCTCGAGGATCAGATCGCTTTTCTGAAACCGCTCCAGAAGCTTGACCGCAATGTCGAGGTTCTCCTTGAGGGGCAGGGCGCTTCCGTCGAACATGTGGCTGCTGAAGAGGTTGGGCCTCCCGCCTGCCCGCCGCCTTTCGGTCTCCTCCACGAGTGGGATGACCAGTTTATCGAGTTTGTCCGCCTGGCAGTGGTCTGTGTGCAGAGCGACATAGATCGGGTAGCGTTCCGCCGCACGATGGACGTGCTCGGCGATGGAGATGGCCCCGAGGGCCATGTCCTTCACCGACGAGCCCGAAGCAAAGGCTCCGCCCCCTGTCGAGACCTGGATGATCCCGTCGCTCTTGGTCTCTGCCAGCCCCTTGAGCACAGCATTGGCGGTCGTGAGCGACGTCACGTTGATGGCGGGATAGGCAAAACGTCCCTCCCGCGCCCTTTCAAGCATTTTGCAGTAGATCTTGAAATCGGCTACCGGCATACGTCCTCCTTAGTCTGTCCAAAGGCATTACGAGCTGTCCGACGGCTTGCATCTTTTGGCAATGGGGGGCTCAGGACCGGCGAGAACGTCACTCCCGCGCAGGCGGGAGTCCAGAAAAGCCCCGACGCACTGGATTCCCGCCTGCGCGGGAATGACATCCCAAACCTCCGGTTTCGACATAGGTTTCGGTCATTCACCTCCGAATGGAGGTTGTTGGCCACCTTCTCAACCCCTGTTTTCCTTCAGCTCCCCGGCTACCCCTTGGCGGCCATGAGCTTGAGCAGATCCACAACCCGATGGGAATAGCCCCACTCATTGTCGTACCACGACACAACCTTGAAAAAGCGTTTTTCCCCTTTGAGATTGTTCTGCAGAGTTGCAGGGGAGTCGTAAATCGACGATCGATCATTGTGGATGAAGTCCGAAGACACCAGTTCTTCCTTCGAATACTCGAGAATTCCCTTCAGGTAAGATTCCGATGCTTTCTTCATCAAGCCGTCGATCTCTTCGATGGAGGTGTCTTTCTCGGTGAGAAAGGTCAAATCCACCACCGACACGTCCGGCGTGGGAACGCGAAAAGACATACCCGTCAACTTCCCCTTGACCTTGGGGATCACTTCACCCACAGCCTTGGCTGCGCCGGTGGTGGACGGGATGACGTTGATGGCCGCGGCCCTGCCCCCTCTCCAATCCTTCTTGGAGGGACCGTCCACGGTCTTCTGCGTTGCGGTGTAGGAGTGAATCGTGGTCATAAGCCCTGTCTGGATCCCGATTCCCTCTTTCAAAAGCACGTGCACAAGCGGAGCAAGACAGTTGGTCGTGCAGGAGGCATTGGACACCACGTGGTGAGCCTTGGGATCGTATTCCTTCTCATTCACCCCAATGACGAGGGTCTTCACACCGCCCTTGCCCGGAGCCGTGATGATCACCTTTTTTGCTCCCGCTTTCAGGTGAAGCCCGGCTTTTTCCGAATCGGTGTACAACCCGGTGGACTCGATCACGTATTCAACTCCCAGTTCCTTCCAGGGAAGAAGGTCAGGGGTCTTTGTGGCCGCCACACATTTGATCTTGTGTCCGTTGACCACGAGCATGTCATCCTCTTCCAGATCCGGTTTGCTCTTTGCGGTTTCAAGCGTTCCCGGGAACTTGCCGTGAACCGAATCGTATTTCAATTGGTAGGAAAAATACTTTGCATCTGTGGTGACATCCACCACTGCCACCACGTCGAAGTCCTTCAGGAGCCCCTGCTCCACCAACGCGGCAAACACGAGCCTGCCGATCCTCCCAAATCCATTGATCGCGACTTTTGTAGCCATAATTTCCTCCTGAGTCGTACAAACGTACTTGATAGGGACACCTTCAGCGCACGAAAGCTTTGCGGCCCGCGTACACCGCGGATGAACCCAGCTCTTCCTCGATGCGCATGAGCTGGTTGTATTTCTCCACCCGCTCGCCGCGGCAGGGCGCACCGGTCTTGAGATGGCCGGTGGCCATCGCGACGGTGAAATCGGCGATGAAGCTGTCCACCGTCTCCCCTGAACGGTGCGACACCATGGCGCCCCAGCCGGCCTTGCGTGCCATTTCAATGGCGGCAATCGTCTCGCTCAAGGAGCCGATCTGGTTGAGCTTGATCAACACGGCATTGGCCGCGTTTTCGGCAATGCCGCGGGCAATCCGTTCGACATTCGTCACAAAGAAATCGTCGCCCACCAGCTCGATCCGGTGACCCAGGGTCTGGTTGAGTTGCTTCCACCCGGCCCAGTCATCCTCGGCCAATCCGTCTTCGAGAACCACGATGGGATACTTCTTCACCCAGCTTGCCCACATCTCAACCATTTCCGTGGACGTAATCTTGCGTTTTTCGGTGCGCAGGTTGTAGAGCCCATCTTCGTAAAACCCGCTGGTTGCCGGGTCGAGAGCGATCACGATGTGGTCCCCGGGTTTGTAACCCGCCTTTTTGATGGCTTTGAGGATGATTTCAACTGCCTCGGCGTTGGTCTTGAGCGCCGGGGCAAACCCGCCCTCGTCGCCGACCCCCGTCGAATACCCGCTGCTCTTCAACACCCCCTTGAGGGCCTGGTATACCTCACTGCCCCATCTCAGCGCCTCGCGGAAACTGGGTGCGCCGAGCGGGGCGATCATGAACTCTTGAAAGTCCGTGCCTTGCCAGTTGGCGTGGACTCCCCCGTTCATAATGTTGAACATGGGAACCGGCAACAGGTTGGCCGCCACACCGCCCAGGTAGCGGTATAGCGGAAGGCCCACCGAGTCCGCCGCGGCACGGGCCACGGCCAGGCTGACCCCCAGGATCGCATTCGCTCCCAGCTTGCTCTTGTTGGGCGTCCCGTCCAGCGCGAGCATGGCATGATCCACTGCCTTTTGGTCAAGGGCATCCAGGCCGATGATCGCGTCGGCGATTTTCTTGTTCACGTTCTTCACCGCCTTAAGCGTGCCTTTACCTCCGTAGCGGAGCTTGTCCCCGTCGCGCATTTCCAGGGCCTCATGCACGCCTGTGGACGCCCCGGAAGGCACGGCCGCCCGCCCAAAAGCGCCATCGTTAAGGGTCACTTCGACTTCCACCGTCGGATTCCCCCGCGAATCAAGTATTTCTCTCCCAATAATCTTAGCAATCTCTGCCATGATTCTTCCTCCCTTTTCGGTTCTATCTCAAGAATATCGGTCGCCCTGCACTTCCTTCTTATAATGATGGCCTCTTTCATGGGTTGAAGTGATGGAGTACTGAAAAAAAATGGTTCACGGTTCACGGCACACGGTTCACGGCAAACCCATTATCCACCTGGATACTGCGTTCCTTCCGGCTGAATGTGTTGTCTATGTGCCGTGGACCTTGCACCGTGAGCCGTGGACCCTTCTCCGTGCACCTTGCACCCTGTACCTTGTACCCTTCTCCGTGCACCTTGCACCTTGTACCGTGCACCCTGAACCATTTTTTCTCTTACTTCTTCAACTCCACCAGTTCCATCCGATGGTTTGCGTCCGGGTGCTTGGTGGAAGGGCCTTCCGTAAGGATCACAAGATGACCGTCAAGGCCATGATCTTCGACCCACTTTCTCGTATAAGCCTTCCAGTCCTCCGGGTGTTCGCTTTCATGGACCGGATGCACGCCGTAGGAGAATTGGAGCGTTTGGCAGGTGGGTTCCTGGGAGCTGACACCCACGATCCACACCGGAAGCCGGAAGCGCGCAAGGCTTCTTGCGGTGGCACCGCTCCTTGTGGGGACGAACACGGCAGCCGGAGAAGCGTATTCCAGACTCGCCTCGACACCGATCGCAATCAGGTGGGCCGGCTGAAGTTTACCCTTCAGATCCACCCCCTGGAACATCTCCTCCACCGTGAGCCGATGGCGGTGGGGCTCGATGGCTGCCGCAATCTTTGCGAGCATCAAAACAGCCTCCACTGGATACTTCCCCATGGCCGACTCGCCTGACAGCATCACGCAATCCGTACCGTCGAGGATGGCATTCGCCACATCGGTCGCTTCGGCCCGAGTGGGGCGACGGTATGTGGTCATGGATTCGAGCATTTGCGTCGCCGTGATCACGGGTTTCCCCAGCCGGTTGGCCTGCCGCATCAGCCGCTTCTGGGTGACGGCCATCTGCTCGATTGGTATTTCCACCCCCAGGTCCCCCCGGGCGATCATGATGCCATCCGCCTCCTGGAAGATGCTCTCTATCCTTTCCAGAGCCCTGCTGCGCTCGATCTTGGCGATGATGAAGGGATTGCGGCCAAGCGCCCTCGCCGCCTCGCGGACAGCCTTGATGTCCTCCCCGGACTCGACAAAGGATTGGCTGACCGCATCCACGCCCTGCTCCATGGCAAACCGCAGACACTCCCTGTCCCGGTCCGTGAAGGCCGTGATCCCCAAGTCGATGCCCGGGAGATTCAACCCCTTGCGGGAACGCAGCTCGCCGCCCACAATCACCTTGCAGCGAACCTCGCCCCCCTCGACCTGAAGGACTTCCAACTGGATGAAGCCGTCATTCAGGTAGAGGGCGTCTCCTGATTTGACCGCCTTGGGAAGCCGTGGAAAACTGACCGAAGCCCTGGTCCCATTTCCGAGGATTTCCTGGGTAGTCAGCGTGAAGACATCCCCGGAGCTCAATTCCACCGGCTCTTCCCTGAGCTTGCCGATGCGCATTTTTGGGCCGCTCAGATCCGCCATGATGGCCACCCGTCGTCCTGTGGCGCGGGATGCGGAGCGCAGGGTGTCGATCACCCTTTTGTGGCTTTCGAAGTCCCCGTGCGAGAAGTTGAGCCGAGCCACATTCATCCCTGCAAGCAGCATCTGCTCCATCACCGGCTGGGATTCAGATGCCGGTCCGATGGTGCAAACGATCTTGGTTTTGTTCGGCGGTAAAGCTTTCAAGTGCGGACTCCCGTGACTACTTGGTGGACGCCACGCCGGTGAGCTGGTCCGCTTCCACGACCCAGCCGCCGCCCATGGATTTGTAGAGGTTCACCAGCGACTGGAAAAGGGTTCCCTGCGCTGTGGTGTACAGAATTTCCGAATTGTAGAGAAGGGTCTGCGCGTAGAGCACCTCGAGATAGCTGGTGTAGCCGTTGTCATATCGCAACCGGGCGAGCCGTACATAGTCCCTCAGGGATGCGGTTTCTCGGCCAAGGGCGGCCAGCTGTTCCCTTGTCTGCTGATGGTCCACGAGGCTGTCGTCGACCTCCCGGAATGCCGTCTGGATGACCTGTTGATAGCGCACCAGCGTCTGTTGCTGCAAGGCTTCGGCCGATCGGACCTGGCCTTCGATCGCCCCTGCCGTGAAGATCGGAGCGCTCACCGGGACCGCGTAGCTCCAAATCTTGGAAGACCCCTGAAACAGATTCGACAGGTCCATGCTCGCAAAACCAAACAGCCCGGTGAGGGAAATGGTCGGGTAATAGGCCGCCTTGGCCACACCGATGTTGGCATTGGCCGCTATGAGGTTTTCTTCGGCCTGGCGGACGTCGGGCCGGTTCAGAAGGAGATCCGAAGGCAGTCCCGCTGGGACAGCTGGCGGCTTGAGTTCATCGATACTCTTTCCCCTGGGGATGGAACCTGGGTTCCGTCCCAGAAGCACACTCAAGGCGTTTTCCTGCTGGGCAATCGCCTTCTGGAACACGGGAATATTCGCCAGGGCCTGTTCATATTGAGCCTTTGTCTGGCTGACCTCCATATCTGAGACAATCCCATACTTGAACCGAAGGCTGAAAAGATCGTAGGTTTCTTTGTAGCTTTTAGCGGTCTCCCTCGTCAGCACAAGCTGCTTGTCGAGATCCCGGAGGTTCACATAGGAGTTGGCCACTGCAGTGACAAGAGTGAGGATGACGGACCGGCGCGCCTCTTCGGTGCTCAGGAGGTTCGCCCGTGCCGCCTCTGTGGCCCGCCTGATTTTTCCCCAAAGGTCGATCTCCCAGTTTACATTCACATAGATTTCGTAATTGTCGAACGATGTGTTGAGACCCGGATCCCGTTCATAAGGGACGGGACCCGTGGTCTGGCTCAGCCGCTGCCTGCCACCCGTGGCTCCGATGCCGACCTGAGGGAAGAGCGCGGCACGGGTGGTTCCGTACTGCCCGAGGAACTGTTCGACTCTCGCCGCAGCAATCTTTATGTCCTTGTTCTCCTGGAGGGCAACCTGAATCAGGTCGTTGAGCACAGGGTCATTGAACTGCTCCCACCAGAGAGTGTTGATCACGTCTTTGGCTGCCTTTTCCTCAAAGCGCCAGTTCTGAGGCGCGTCAACCGCCGGCCGCTGGTAATCGGGCCCGACCATGCAGCCGGTGAGGAGGGAAAAGAGGATCGAGGCGAACACGATCTTTGGGAAGATTTTTCGAAAGTTCCTCTTATTCATGGTGGCTTCCCTCCTTTCCGGCGGAGGACTCTGCTGGTGACCCCTCACCCGCGGGGCCGCCCGGTTTGGGATGGGCGCCGGTGTCCCCTCTGTGCCCGAGCTTCTCCACCACGTAGAAGGTCACCGGGATGAGGAAGATGGCAATGACAGACGCGGCTCCCATGCCGCCGATGACCGCCGTGCCCATGACCTGGCGCGAAATCGCACCAGCTCCGCTCGCGACGGCCAGCGGCACGCAGCCCAAGATAAACGCAAAGCTCGTCATGAGAATCGGGCGAAGGCGCAGCCTGGCTCCGTTCAGTGCCGCTTCGGTGAGGCTCTCACCTTTTTCATATTCCATCTTGGCGAACTCGACAATGAGGATCGCATTCTTCGCCGCCAGGCCGATGAGCATGACCAGGCCGATCTGGGCATAGACGTTATTTTCGAAATTCCGCAACAACAGACCGCCAAAGGCTCCGGCCACGGCAATGGGAGTGCCGAGGAGCACCGAGAAGGGGAGCGACCAGCTCTCGTACTGGGCTGCCAGAATCAGGAAGACGCAGAGGAAAGAGAAGCCGAAGATGGCCGCTGCGGAAACCCCTTCCTGCGCTTTCTTCTCCTGGAACGACATGCCTGAGTAGTCATACCCCATCTCCCTGGGCATGGTCTGGCTGAAGACTTCCTCCAGAGCCCTCATGGCCTGGGCCGAGCTGTAGCCCGGGGCTGCGGTCGCATTGATCTGGGCCGAACGGTAGAGATTGTAGCGCATGGTGAACTCAGGGCCGTAGATGTTGCGGACCGAGGTGAGCGCTGCAAGGGGAACCGATTCTCCCGCGCTGTTGCGCACGTAGAACTGGCCGATGTTCTCGATATTGGTCCTGTAGTCCCCCTCGGCCTGGAGGAACACTTGCCACTGGCGGCCGAAGCGGTTGAAGTAGTTGATGAAGCCGCTCCCCATGAAGCATTGGAGGACCTTGTACACATCCGAGATGTTGACCCCCTGCTTGAGCACCTTGTCCCTGTCCACATCCACATAGAGCTGCGGCACATTGGGAAGGAACGTGGTGGTGACCCGGGCAAGCTCCGGCCGTTTGCGCGCTTCGGCCAGGAACTTGTCGGTATTCTCCGCCAGGAAAGCGATGTCCTTGCCGGCTCGGTCTTCAAGGATGAAGGTGACCCCGCCCGAAGTGCCGACCCCCATGATGGCAGGCGGCGGGAACGCAAAGCCTATGGCTCCGGGAATTCCGGCCATCCTCTTGGATATGGACGCCTTGATGGCCTCGTACTGCGCCCCCGGCTCCTTCCGCTCGGCCCACTCTTCAAGCGAGATGAAGAAGAAGGCGCTGTAGGTGTTCTGTACCTGGCTGAGCATGTTGAAGCCGAGGACCGAGGAACAATATTTCACCCCGGGAGTCTTCAT
>JALOPA010000737.1 GCA_025454125.1 Thermodesulfobacteriota bacterium | reverse complement strand
CCTTTTTCCATAGGCCGCGCCCGTGGAGCGCACCTGCATGAAGCGCTGCAGCACGTCGAACCAGAAGGGAGCTCCCAGCGAGATGGCGAGGATGCTGACGAGGAGTCCGGCGATTTTCTTGGCGATGTCGCTGGAGCTTGTCGGGCAATCCTTCCAGCCGAAGGGGAGTCCGGCGGATTCCACGTTCAATCGCGCCCGCTCAAGCGCCGCACGGGCCGTGTGGGTCTTTTTCTTCGCTTCTTTTCTTCGCTTCTTCAAGCGCGATTCCCCCCACGGTTTTGCCTGCTGCAATCTGCCCCTCGGCGTCCTTCGCTTCCGCCACCTGCTGAGTCGCGATTTCCAACATCTTCTCCCGCGCTGAAGGATTTGACGCAAGCGAACTCGCGATGTTCACCGTGTCCACGTTGGCCCCGACTACAAGCACCGCCGAGACGACAATCGCTGCGGTCTGGCTGTAGCGCTTGGTCCAGCCGGAGGCACGATCCATCAAAGCGTCGAAATGCGCTTCCACCTCCTTCCGGAACGCGGCGAAATCCCCCCCCGCCTGCTTGGCAAACGCGTCGACAAGCCCTTTGATGCGGTTCGATGCAGCGTCGCCCGGAAGCACCTTCACGGCTTCCGTGAGGGTTTTCGCCGTGCCGGAGGCTAGGACCAGGCTCTCAAGCACCTGTCCCACGATCTCGGGTGGGAGATACGAGGGCCGACCCTTCTTTCCCTTGCTGAGCGACTGTACGAGCGGATGATTATAGAATGCATCAATGAACATTTGGCCCGGCTTAATATCTCCGGCGAGGAACTCACTCATCGCGGCGTTGAGATTTTTGCTTCGCACATCGAACCAGGCCGCAAGGGCTTCCACGATCGCCGTGCAGGCCAAGGCAAAAACCAGATAAACCGTCACAAGACCAATCAGCACATCCAACATCTCCAGTCCGAACATGGCCGTCCCTCCTTTGGGTTTTTGGGTTTGAAACCGCCCGTGTGTCACTTGGATTGTCGTGCCTTCAACTCGATCGAAAACTCATGTTTGTTTTGCGTCAGGTCATAGTCCTTTCCAAAGGGTTCCCAGGCAGGGGCCACCACCTGCACTCTCACCGTTCCCCGTGGAAGGTCTTTCAGGATTACGGAACCTTGCTTGCTCGTTCTTTGCCGGTGCAGCACGTCCTGGCTGTCGCACACGATCACTTCCAAGCCGGCGATGGGACCCGCCTTGCCTCCGCTGTCTTCTCCTTTGATCGTCAGAACCAACTCGCTCTTTTCCTTCGCGGCTTGGACGGGTTTATCCTCCTGGCCTGAAGCGCTTCCCCATCCCGTTGCTCCGCTCCACAGCAGGAGGAAAACCATGACCCCCCTTGCCATCCCTTTCCTTGTTCTTGAACCCATAGTGATCTCCTGTACGAGGAAGGCGAACTGAAAGGCGCCTGCCCTTTCCTCCCCATAGGTTTTTAGGGGAGGAGCTGCCTCACCAGTTCGTCATAATAGACTTTGTCTTTGAGACTCGCACGAGACGCGGGGAAATAGGCCAGGCAGATTTCCGCGCTGCTCTCCTCCCACCGGCGCAAGACCAGTGCCATGCGATCCCCGTTCCTGAGTCTCATGTTGTCGATCAGGGGGAAGTCGGAAAACCCGAGCCAGAAGGTATTCGCCGTTTCCAGATTTCGCACTTCCCCCGGTTGCGAAATCTCCACATAAACCAGGAGCTGTTTTGTCGGGTCCTCTTTTCCGAGCACGTGCACGAAGAATTTTCGTTTGGTCGGCCTCCCGTCCTTTTCGGGCGGCAGTTCCAATTCCTGCTCCATGACCGTCACTCCTTCCGGTCTCCCATCCAAGTCCTCAAAGAACACGTCCTGGTTTTTGAACACACCGATGCCGTTCAACACGGCCAGCTGCTTGTCCACGGTCTCTTTGGCAACCTTTTGCAGCCGGTGGAGAAAGAGCTTCTTCTCCTCGGTGTTCACCCCTGTTGTCTTGGCATCGGACAGATCGTGGTCCAGCTGTTTGAACAACGGACCCAGAGCGATGACATCGTGGAAATTGTAGGTCAACATCTCAACCGCGAGCACCCGGTTGGGGATCCTGTCATCCTTGGGTTCGAGAAACTTCTGGATCACAATATCGAACATCTCCTTGCGCAGGTCGCTGTCGGCTCGTTCCCTGTTCGTCATCAGCTGGACGTAGAGGCTTACCTTGGCGTCCCTCTGGGCTTTGCCCTGCAAATACATGGATCCGAAGACACTCACACAGGCGACGGTCAACGCTGCGATCGCTTTGAAGAGGATGTCCAGCTTCTCCCAGAAATCCTTTTGTTTCTTCTCTTTCGTCCCTGTTTCCGTTTGAGGGTTCATCAGTGCCTCCTTAGCCGGTCCTGACCGTCCTCATCAGTGCCTCCTTAGCCGGTCCTGACCGTCCGGTGCTCTGACGATGTCGAAATCGTAGCGAACGGGCAGCTGGTAGGAGATGATCCTGTGGGTGAGTCCCATCCCTGCGATTTCGAAATCACACGTCCCTGTCTGTTGCACAAAAACTGTGAATCGGCCCTGTGAATCCGTGACCACGGGTTGTCCAATGTTTTGCCCGCAGCGGATTCGGACTTCCTCATTGGCCACGGGCTGACCATTTCGAAAAAGGGTGCCGCTGATCTGACCTCCCCATGCAATGGTCGGGAATAAGAAAGATGCCAGCAAAACCGAGTGAATCACTCTCATCACGTCCTCCTGTGTTCTGTTTCATGGCTCCCGACGTTTCGAACACTTGCCGCAAAAGCGAGGAAGCGCTGGGATCGTTTCCGGGCGCGACACCATCGACTTCCGGATGTGGAAAGATCGCTTTCGGCGGACAGATACCATGAGGCCCCTCCTGGGCGGAGGTTAACGATCAGGTGGAGAATTACTTGATCAAAAGGTTAGAGTTGAGTTACGAAGTGAAAAAGCCTTAGAAACGCTGGTGTGGTTGGTTTGATAGGTTGTACTTACGTTGTAATACGGATTGTACCTTGTCCCATGGATCTGTCAAGAGGACCTTTGCCAAAATCCTGTTTTGGTTGAAATGCAATTCGCGTGCCCTCCTTTCTGATCCGCGGAAGTGGCCGTGCCGACTTTGGAGGAGGTTGGCAATTCCGCAACCGGCTCACCGGGTTGTGCTGCGCCGGGTTGGAGAAAGAGCTTCTCACGCTTTCCTTTGCTCGGACGAGGGTCCTTTCCTTATGAACAGAAGGGAGTGCACCCATGCCCTTCCTTTTGTGCACAATACGCGTTTCTCCTGTTTTACGGTAAGGCCTGCCCCGCGCTTCGATATTCTCTCTGTCGCTGCGGATGGAAGAAGTTTCCCCGCTCCGAAAAATGCCTTGAGCCGAAAACTTTTCTTACCCTGCAGTTCCCTTCCGAAGAGAAATGCGATACTCTCATTAAAAAACCCTTTTTTCTGTCATTCCCGTGAAAACGGGAATCCAGGGAATTCAAAAAGTGTCGGCCTCCCGCTCCCCGACTGCGCGGGGACAGGCTTCATTCACCGGAGGTGACGGTTGTGGGGACTTACGAGGCAATCCATAAAGATAGGAAACCGAAGCATGTAAGGAGGGCGTCATGAAGTTCGTGAAAGGGATTCTGATTGCTACAATTCTATTGGGTCTTGCAGCGTGCGCTTCGAACGGAGGGGGTAAACTTCCTCTCGGGCCGACCGGCCAGCCGGACATCTGCGGCTGCCATTCCACCTACAGCCCCGGATGGCACGGCAGACGGTAAAAAGGAAAAGCATCCCGTGTAGTGGGTAGTTGATTCCTTTTCTTTGTCCGTCGTTCCTGGCTTGACCCGGAATCCGGGATTGACGATGGAATCCGCGGTTTCGTTCGCATCATCCCTCTGGAATTCATACAAAGAAGCGCTGAACGCACTGCGCTGGAAACAAGACAGTTCTTTGATATGCAAAACCCTGCCGCCGTTCCGTGCAAAGCAATGGCCTTGCATCCCCTCGCCAATCCCTCGGGCTCACACCCTCCACCCCTTGGATCCACATTCCTCTTTTCTCTTCCGTCGCCTCCTTCTGAGCGGCAATGTAAGGGCCGGGATCAAATCCTCTCGGCGGCTTCCCTCGGTCGATCTCGACAAGCCGATCTCGGACCTTCTGACAGAAGCGGGTTCCGATCTTGTGCGCAAGCACGGCCGGACCGAAAAGCGCTACAGCACCGTCGCACCTGAAAGTAAGAGGGGCAAAAAGTGATTCCCCCTCGCGACACCCAAGCTGGCCTAAAGTCCTTCCTTCGCCCTTTTTCTCCGTTAGGTCTTATGTCAAGACACCCTTCTCCAAAATCTGGAGCATCCCCAAATGATTCGGATGAGTGGTTCGACATGCTTTGTTCATCGGGTGTTTGCTCATTTTCACATCAAAGTATAGGAATGAATTCATAATGCATTCCTTCCCCCGAGATCGATTCATCCGGAAACGGGCCTCCAGCATAGTCTGGCGATGAGGCAGATGCGGATTTTATGCAACAATAGGGTTAAGTTAACGGCATTGGCCCCGACCCCACCCAAACACCCAACCACCCAAGCACCGGAGCACGGTGAGAGACCGGCAGCCTTATAGACGCTAAGGCTTCTTTGGAAACGCTTCCTTCAAAGCCTCAATTACCAGATCGCTCGCAGGTCCATTCCATTTCTCCGGGTGAGCTTTCAAATACTTGGCGACGATGGAAAGCATCTGCTGTATAGTGACTTTTCCCTTGTCACCGTACAAGTCAGTCGTTGCATCATGTACTCCAAGGATATAGCCGCCGTAATGCCGAACCTCCATATAGTTCGTGTTAGGATCCTTAGCCTCTGCC
>JALOPA010000052.1 GCA_025454125.1 Thermodesulfobacteriota bacterium | reverse complement strand
TTCAATGGCCACGTCCGTTCCCGTGCCGATGGCCATGCCCACGTCCGCCTGAGCAAGGGCAGGAGCGTCGTTGATGCCGTCTCCCACCATCCCGACTTTTCTTCCACGGTCCTGAAACTCTTTGATCCTTGCTGACTTGTCTTCAGGCCGGACCTCTGCAACGACTTCGTCAATGCTCACTTCAAAGGCAATCGCCTCCGCGGTCCGGGCATTGTCGCCTGTGAGCATCACGAGTTTGATACTTTGTTTGTGAAGGGATTCAATCGCATCCTTGGAATCAGGTTTCACCCGGTCGGCGACCGCAATCAGGCCCGACACCTTGGCATCCACAGCAACGACCACCACGCTCTTTCCCTGGTTCTGAAGAGACGAAAGTTCTTGCGCCAAAGGACCAAGATCCAAGCCCATCTCCGTGAACCAGCCCGGCTTCCCGGCCAGCACCTGCCGGCCGTCCACGGTCGCGCTCATGCCGAGGCCTCTCGAAGCCTTGAAAGATTTAGGCTCCAAAAGGGAGATCCCTCGCCTCGACGCTTCCGCCACGATCGCCTTTCCCAAAGGATGCTCCGAACCTCTTTCAGCGGAAGCCGCCAGTTTCAGAAATTCGTTTTC
This sequence comes from Thermodesulfobacteriota bacterium, assembly GCA_025454125.1. The sequence continues at coordinate 8,897 of JALOPA010000052.1, read as the reverse complement.
GTCGGCAAAGGCTCCATCTGCGAGTACCACATCCACCACTTCGGGTTTGCCCACTGTGATGGTTCCCGTCTTGTCCAGAACAACGGTGTCGAGCTTGGACGCCAGTTCCAGCGCTTCACTGTTTTTGAACAGGATGCCTCGTTCAGCGCCCTTCCCTGTTCCAGCCATGATCGCCGTAGGCGTGGCGAGACCCAGAGCGCAGGGACAGGCAATCAGACCCAGCGCACAGGGGCAGGCAATCACGAGCACAGCCACCAGGCGGATCATGGCCGGCACAAACTCTCCTCCAAGCAGCCACCAGAGAATGAAGGTGAGGAAGGCGATGCCGATCACCGAGGGGACAAAAACCGCCGCCACACGGTCTGCCAGGGCCTGGACAGGAGCCTTGCTCCCCTGCGCTTCCTGCACCATGCGGATGATTCTGGCAAGAGCGGTGTCTTTGCCCACTTTTCTGGCTTCCATTCTGAGCCGGCCCTCGCCATTGATGGTTCCTGCCGCCACAGAGTCGCCGGCCTGTTTGTCCACGGGAATGGGCTCGCCCGTGAGCATGGACTCATCCACGCTCGACTCTCCGTCAAGCACTGCTCCATCCACCGGGAAAGCCTCGCCGGGCCGGACAATGATCCGGTCGCCAACCTTGACTTGCGAAACGGGGATTTCCTTTTCGCGGCCGTCCACCTCGATGAAAGCCGTTTTTGGGCGCAGCTTCATGAGCTTTCGAATGGCGCCGCCTGTTCTTCCTTTTGTCCTGGCCTCCAGCATCTTGCCAAGCTTGATCAGGGTGATGATCACAGCAGAGGTCTCGAAATACACGTGATGCCCCAAGGCCGGAACGAGCAGAAGGGCCAGGGAGTAAACGTAAGCGACCGAGGACCCCATGGCCACGAGCACGTCCATGTTGGCGCTTCGGTTTCTGAGGCTCTTGAAACCGCCCCGATAGTAATCCCAGCCTGTGTAGAACTGGACCGGTGTGGCCAGCCCCAGAAACAGCCAGTTGACCCACCCTGCGTGTGACCAGGGTCCGAAAATCCCGAAATCCCTCCCCATGCTGAGGATGAAAAGAGGGATGGTGAAAGCGAGACCCACCACGAATTTCGCTGTCTGGTCTCTGATCTCGGCCCTTCGGACTTGAAGCTCTGCATCCTCTCCTTCAAGGGTGTCGTCAGGACGAACGGCGCCGTATCCGGCTTTTTCTATGGCCTGAATCATTTCGTCGAGCCCGGTGAGCGAGGGGAGGTACTCGACGCTGGCTCTTTCCGAGGCGAAATTCACTGACGCGTTCACGACGCCGGGGATCTTTTTTTTCAGGGTTCTTTCGATGGTCATGGCGCAATTGGCGCAGCTCATGCCTGTAACGGGGATGTCCACCGTTGCCTTGGCCACTCCATACCCGGCATCCCGGATCTTCTCGACGAGTTTCTCCACCTGGACCTGATCCGGGTCAAAGGACAGGGACGCTTGTTCCGTGGCAAAGTTCACGGATGCGGTCTTCACACCCGGAACCTTTTTCACGGTCCTCTCAATGGTAAGAGCGCAATTGGCGCAGCTCATCCCCGTGACGGGTATGTTGACAGTTCGGTCGGCCATGAACGGTTCCACCTCTTTCGACAGGCAGCTGAAAACGCTTTGTCCGGAGTCTTTCCTGTCATTCCCGCGGAGGCGGGAATCCAGTATTTCTCGGTTTCCTTGGACCCCCGCCGGAGTTTACCCCCGCGCAGGCGGAGGCGGGAGTGACGGATGGATTGCATTTTTCAACAACCTGCTGAGTTTCTTTGCAGCTTACCCGGCAGCCGGGAAGTTGATCTCCTTGAGGGTTGCCTTGATCTGATCCAGGGTGGCCGGCTGACTCCACTCGACCGTGATCTCCTTCTTCTGGGGATCCCCTTCCACCTTGGATACTCCTTTGATCTCACCAAGTTCTCTCTTAATGGTCATTACACAGTGGCCGCAGTTGATATTTGGTACTGAAATTCTCTTGGTTTCCATGATTGTTTCGCCTCCTTTTTGATATTCAATTAGTAGTGATGAAATGCTATAAGTCAATGCAACTTCAGGGACTCTGAGATAGGGGACGGTCCCTGAAGACTTCCTCGTTTGAGCAGGGAATTCAATGGAGACTCGTTATCAATTCAACAGAATGGAACTGGCCGGATCACTCGGGGACCTGGGAACGCTCCTGCCTATTGTGGTGGGCATGATCCTCATCAACGGATTGAGCCCCACCACGGTCTTTCTCGCCTTTGGATTGTTCTATCTCATGACGGGATTCTACTACAGGCTTCCCATTCCTGTGCAGCCGTTGAAAGCCGTTGGCGCCATCGCCATCGCCTATCCGAATCAGATCACGGAATCCGTGATCGGCGCAGGGGGCGTCCTGTTCGGCCTGCTTTTACTTGTCTTGTCGGTCACCGGCACAGTGGATCGCCTTGCCAAGCTTTTCACCCAACCTGTGGTTAGAGGCATTCAGCTGGCCTTGGGTCTTATTTTCCTGAAAAAGGGGATCGAGCTGATCGTGACTCAAAAGGTCTTCATGTCAGGGGTCGACGGGAAGTTCGCTGAATACCCTATCAATCTGGTGATGGGCTTTATTGTTTTCGCTCTCGTTCTGGCTCTGCTCGACAACAAGAAGTTTCCGGCGGCCTTGGTAGCGCTGGCCTTTGGAATCGTGGCAGGTCTGGCTCTTGGTGGTTTTCAGGGTCAGTCCTTTTCGCTCGGGCCGACCAAAATGGGGCTCATTTCGCCTTCCCTCTCTGATTTCTGGACTGCCTTCATCATGCTGATTTTGCCGCAGGTACCTTTAACTATCGGAAACGCGTGTGTAGGAACAGCTGACATGTGCAGCACGGTTTTCCCGAACAGCCCCCTGCTTTCTAGGACAAAAGCCGGCCGGTTCGCGCTGACCATGGGACTTGCAAACCTGCCGGCGGGTTTGTTCGGTGCTGTTCCCATGTGTCACGGCACAGGCGGACTCGCAGCCCATTACCGTTTTGGTGCAAGGACTGGGGGCGCTCCGCTGATAATAGGGATCCTTTTTGTCGCCCTGGCTTTGGTGCTGGGGGAACTCGGATTCGCCATACTGGCCCTGCTTCCGAACTCCGTGCTTGGAGTGCTTCTCATCTTCGCCGGCTTGGAGCTCTGTCCTTTGGTCCGGAGTCTCCAGAGTAACGAAGAATACTTTGTTGCCCTTCTCATCGCCGGAATTGCACTGGCGGTCCCGAACATGGCGTGGGCTTTTGGGATTGGGATTGCGGTCGATCTCTTTATCCGCAGAACAAAAACAAAGATCTGAAGAGATGTAAAACAGAAAGGGCGGACACATTGTCCGCCCTTTCTGTTTTGGTTTGCGTTCCTGGTTTAGTTCCAGCAGGGTCCCCCGCCGAAACCGCGTCCCATCCCCCGGCCGTAGCCCATACCCGCACCACCGCCGCAAGGCCCGCCGCCCTTCATTCCGCCGCGGCCCCAGCCCATACCGAACCGCGCATCAGGGTTGATCTTTTTCTCTTCGGCAAAGAGCTTGATTCTCTCCTGGCCCATCTTGCCTCTCAGGTCGTTGATCTCCTTCTGGAGCCCCTTGGCTTTTTCCAGATCAGGATTGGACGTGTTCATCAGTATGCCGAGTTCCGACTGCTTGGCCGCCATCTGGCTTCGCACTGCGGCCGTATCGTCGAAGAATTTCTGGTGAAGCTTGTCGAGTTGAGTTTTCTGCTCGGCGGTGAGATTGTCGTTCCATGCGCCGTAGCGAGGGCAGTTGGCCGGGTCGCCAGGCCCATACCCCTGCATCATTCGGCCTCTTCCTGCTCCAGGGCCCTGCGCCATAACCGGGATGGCCACCGCCGCGACCAGTACCATGATTCCAACCACTGTCAAGGCTCTCTTCATTTCTTATTACCTCCTCCAAGGAATTGTTTTCTTATGTCTACTCAAGAGAGCAAAGGCTATGCCATGATTTGTTTTTTGTTTGCAAGTCTTTGACATCATTTGTGAAAATATTTATTCTGTGCCTCTAACCTCCATGTTTTTCTTGAAAGGGCACTCCAAGTATGGATAATAATTACCCGGTCAGTTGGCTCATATGGGTAAAAAGTATCCAAGACGATACGACGGGCCAAGGCCTTTGTGTTTATATCCTTGGGGAATAAAATCTGGTATCGGTATTGCTTCTCTGGTGTGGTCTGCGGGGGCATGGAACATGACTAAAGGATTGAAGCAGTATGTCATTGCGGTCCCTCCCTGGATCATCATTGGAGCTGTGGCTGTTCTCGTTCCCATCTTTGTGTTCTGGACCCTTCAGAACATCAGCAAAGAAAGGGAGTATGTCGTCCGGTTGCTGACGGAGAAGGGCTCAGCTCTGATCCGATCCATTGAAGCGGGCACCAGGACCGGCATGATGGGCATGCGCGGAGGAAGCTTCCGTGTTCAAAGGCTCCTCAGCGAGACGGCACAAACACCCGACATTGTCTACGTCATCGTCACCGATGCGTCCGGGACTATCCTTGCACACAGCGACGAGGAGGATGTCGGAAAAACGCACGGGACCGGCTTGGATCTCCAGCGCATCTCCCGGTCGGACAAGGTGCAGTGGCGGCAGATTGCCGGGCCTGAGGGAACGTCCACCTTCGAGGTCTTTCGCCGATTCTCGCCTACTCGAGTTCCTTTCCGGCCCATGCACGGCGGACGGATGCCCGGCTCGTGGCCGAAAGAAATGAGGGAAGGGATTCCCCCTGAACAGCCTGAGGTCATTTTCGTAGGCCTGGACATGGGCCCTATCGAGGCGGCCAGGAAGCAGGACACGACCAACACGATCCTGATCGCCGCCGTCCTCCTCCTCATCGGGTTTGCCGGGGTGTTCTCTCTTTTCCTCGCCCAAGCTTACCGCTCAACCCGCACATCGCTGACAAGCTTGGAAAAGGAACTGGAAACCAGCAGGCGCCTTGCATCCCTCGGAAGACTGGCCGCCGGGGTCGCCCACGAAATCAGAAACCCCTTGAGTTCCATCAAGGGCTTCGCTACCTATTTTAAGGAGCGCTACAGGGACAACCCCGAGGACCAGAAGACCTCCGAGATCATGATTCAGGAGGTGGATCGGCTCAACCGGGTCATCACCCAGCTCCTGGATTTCGCCCGGCCCCCGGTCATTCAAAAGAAGCGGGCTTCCCTCCAGAGCCTGATCCAGCACTCCCTCAAGATGATCGAGAGGCAGGCCTCGGCAAGAGCGATTCGACTGCATTCGCACCTCCCTTCAGAGATCAAGGAGGTGGAACTGGATCCGGACGGAATCAACCAGGTGCTGCTGAATCTCTACCTGAACGCCGTAGAGGCCATGGGCCAGGGCGGCACGCTCACCGTCGTCCTGTCCGAGGAGGAGGACTCCCGGCGCGTGAAGATCGCGGTTTCCGACACGGGATCCGGAATCGGCAAAGAAGATCTGGAGCACATTTTCGACCCCTATTTCACGACCAGGCAAACCGGCACAGGCCTTGGTCTTGCGATCGTGCACAAGATCATCGAGGCCCACGGAGGGGAGGTGAGAGCGACAAGCGAAATCGGTCGCGGAACCACGGTGACCGTGTTTTTGCCGGCAGCGGAGGCCTGATGTCCCAGGGGTTGTGTCTTCCAATCGTTGCGTCAAGGTTTTCGAGCCCTGGGCGGGCTCGATCCACGTTTGATCCCAATCAACGGTGTGCATCCGCTTATGGAAAAGAAAAACACCATCCTCGTCGTCGATGACGATTCGGGCCATCGGACCATGCTCCGCACCCTTCTCTCCGGCTGGGGCTACGGGGTCACAGAGGCCGACGACGGCGCCGCCGCCATTGAAAAGGTTCAGCACCAGGCCTTTGATCTGGTGCTCATGGATATCCGCATGATCACGGTTTCCGGGCTTCAGGCTCTGACGGAGATCAAAGCTTTCAATCCCTCCATCCCCGTGATCCTCATGACGGCCTTCTCTTCGGTGGAGACCGCGGTCGAGGCGCTCAAGAACGGGGCCTACGACTACCTGACCAAACCTCTCGATTTTGACGAGCTCCGCCTCACCATGGAAAGGGCCATGGATCACCTCCACCTCAAGGAAGAGAACCGGCTTCTTCGCGAAAGCCTCGGCAGCCACTTTGACCGGCGAAACCTCATCGGGAGAAGCCAGGCCATGGCCAGGCTCCTGGAGACCGTGGCCCAGGTCTCGCCTACAGAAGCGACCGTCCTCGTCACAGGGGAGTCCGGCACGGGCCAGGAACTGATCGCCGGCGCCATTCACTTCAACAGCCCGCGCAAGGATGCTCCCTTTGTGAAGATCAACTGCGCCGCCATCACGGAGACCCTCCTGGAGTCCGAGCTCTTCGGGCACGAAAAAGGGGCCTTCACGGGCGCCTACAAGAGAAAAGAGGGGCGGTTTCTCCAGGCCCACCGGGGAACCCTCTTTCTGGACGAGGTGAGCGAAATGCCCTCGGCCATGCAGGTGAAGCTTCTCCGCGTCCTTCAGGAGAGGGAGTTTACCCGGGTGGGGGGCGAGGAGCTCCTCCGGGTGGATGTGCGAGTGATTGCCGCGACCAACAAGGACCTGCTCCAGGAAATCCAGAACGGCCGATTCAGAGAGGACCTTTACTATCGCCTCAATGTGGTCACGCTCGTCCTCCCTCCCCTGCGGCAGCGTCGGGAAGACATCCCTTTGCTCGCTCAGCATTTCCTGAGAGCCTTTTCCGAAAAGAACCACAAAAAAATGAAAGGGTTCACTCCCCAGGCCATGGATCGGCTGCTCAAGCACGACTGGCCCGGCAACGTGAGGGAGCTGATGAATGCGGTGGAGCGGGGGGTGGTGCTGGCGAGGTCGGAGTACCTGGACACGGGAGACCTCCCGCTTCTTGCTCAGGACGCTGCAAAACCCTTTTCAAAGGAGACGTTTTCCGGTGACCTTCCCCTCGAAGAGGTCGAGAAAGCGACCATTCTGAATGCCATGGAGATCACCGGAGGCAACAAGAGCGAGGCGGCAAGACGCCTGGGCATCACCCGGAAAACGCTCCAAGCCAAGCTGAGGAAATACGGGGTTCTCTCCTGAGGGATAACGGTCCATGAATCTGAGGTGGTGGAGAACAATCAGCCTTCGGGTTCGCGTGTACACGGTCCTCACCGCTCTGGTGGCGATCACGCTGGTGGGCGGCCTGATCATGGTCTGGTACACCTACCGCATGGAGAGCCTCCTCGCCGATCTGGTCGACAAGAACCTTGCGGCCTACCAGGTCGCCGAAGCTCTGGAGTCCGCGTTGATCCAGCAGCGGGGCGATACCTCTCATTTTCTTCTGGACGGGGACGCCCGCTGGCTGGAAGCCCTCGGCGAATCTCAGAAAACCTTCAAGACGCAGCTCGCAAGAGCTCGAGTCCTGACACTCGATGCCTCCCAGAAACACCTCCTCGATCAGCTCGACTCGGAGTATCTTCGTTACACCATTCTGAAGGATCAGAGCATCGAATTTTTCAAAACCCGTGACAGCGAAACCGCTCAGAGGCTTCTCAAAGAGGTGAGCAAAGCCTTCTCAAGGGTGCTGGAGCTCTGCAGACAGTTCAAGGATTTTTACACCAAACGCATCGCGCTCCTCAAAGACCAGAGCTATGCCCAGGCCGAGAAGCTGCGACCGATTGCCGGAACCGCCGTCCTCGCGGTCCTGCTTCTGGGGATCGTGTTGGCCTTCGTGCTGGTCAACGACATTCTGGAGCCCCTGCGAAGGCTGGCTCAGGAGGCCAATCCCGGCGCAAGGCCGGAAGAAGCCGAAGATGAAGTCAAGGTCCTCAGTCGCAGCGTCCGGGGCCTCATCGAAGGAATCGATCAAACGCAGACCGAGTTGGAAAAGAGCCGTGAGCACCTGCTCCAAGCCGAAAAGATGGTGGTGGTGGGAAAGCTCGCGGCCAACATGGCTCACAGCATTCGCAATCCTCTGACCTCCGTGAAGATGCGCCTTTTTTCTCTTGACCGCAGCCTGGACCTGAACCCGCAGCAGAAAGAGGACTTTCAGGTGATCTCGGAGGAGATTCTTCACATCGACAGTCTGGTTCAGAGTTTCCTCGAGTTCTCTCGGCCTCCCAAGCTTCGGATGCAGACGATCAGCCCCTCTGAAATCGTGGACCTGGCTCTGAAGCTCATGACCCATCGCTTGGAGTCCTACCAGGTGAGCGTGCAGGTCGAGCGCGGCGAACGGTTGCCGCTGGTGCAGGCGGACCCCGACCGGCTCAAGGAAGTTCTCGTGAACATCCTCGTGAATGCCTGTGAGGCCATGAAAGGGGGCGGATCCATGGTCATCCGAGAGGAAGAAACCCTTGATGCCTCGCTCGGTCAGGTTGCCGTGGTTCGAATCCGCGACAGCGGTCCCGGCATCGAGGAGGGGCTCCGTGAGAAGATCTTCCAGCCCTTTTTCACCACCAAGGAGGAAGGTTCCGGCCTGGGCCTGAGCATTGCGGCCCGCATCGTGGAAGAGCACGGAGGGCTTTTGAATCTTGAATCGAGGGAAGGACAGGGGGCCGAGTTCTCCCTGATCCTGCCCGTCATTGCCACCTAGTCAACGGCTGTCGGCTGATGCCGATAGCTTGAGGGACAAAAGGGAGGATGAACACAGGCACAAAGGCACAGAGGGCCAAAGGGACAGAGCAGACGGGTTCTTTCTCCTTTGTGCCTCTCGCCCGCCATGAGTGTGGCGGGTTGCACCTTTGTCACTTTGTCTCTTTTTTTCTTGTGCCTGTGTGCCTCTGCGACTTTGTGCCTGCATCCCGGTGCAAAACCAAAACTGGAGGCGAGGGTTCTTCTGATATACGTCAAGGAAGACCATAATAAGAGGCCTAGATCGATAGGAGTCAAGCCGTGGACACCATTTTGATCATTGACGATGACGACCATTTGCGCAAAAGCTTCGAGC
>JALOPA010000051.1 GCA_025454125.1 Thermodesulfobacteriota bacterium | reverse complement strand
ATCTGGAAAAAGCCAAGGGGCTCCAGAAGGAGATCAGCGACCTGAGAGGCAAGATGGGCCAGGAGAGGATCAAGCTCTTTGCAGAAGAGAGAAAGATCAGCCCTGATGCACGGTTCGGCATGGGCTGGGGCCGTGGCGGGATGAAGGGCGGCGGTGCTTGCGCTGGCGGTATGGGCATGGGCTCCGGCCGGGGCATGGGACGCGGTTTCGGCGGCGGACCCTGCTGGAACTAGAAACCCTAAGAGGAGCGGATCCCCCGTCCGCTCCTCTGACTTCTTTTACCAGCCTTTTTCCTGAATCATTTTCCTCATCTTTTCCTGAAGTTTCTTTTCTACGAGAACCATCTTCTGTGCCCTGGCCTGATGAATCTTTTCCGTAAGCACCTTCAAGTCCGCCGGTTTTTCTATGAAATCCATGGCGCCGAACTTCATCGCCTCCACGCCTTTTTGAACGGAGGCATAGCCGGTGAGAAGGATGACCTGGAGTTCGGGCCTCTTGTCTTTCATCGCTTTGAGAACCTCCAGCCCATCCATCTCAGGCATCATGAGGTCTAACACAACGGCATCATAGGCGCATTCCTCCACTTTCTTCAGGGCGTCGGCCGCGGAGGTCGTTGTGGACACGTCCATGCCTCGGTCCTTCATTCTGGTTGACATGGCCTCCAGAAAATCCTTTTCGTCGTCCACGAGCAGTACTTTTTCTGACATAGCGATTCTCCTTCCCCCTAACGTTCTCTTTGATGTGCCCGGGGTTACCTCTCGGCTTCGACCGGGAACGTGAGGTGTATTTCTCCGGATTCCTTATGGAGCACCAGGCCGGCCTTCAAGGTCTGAAGCAAGGCTGTCTCGTGCTGGCCTGGAAAAGAACATGTGTCTCTATGAGCCAGGTCCTGAAGCCTGGAGAAGCGGATCTTCGGGCCTGTGTCGCTTCTTTCCGCTCTAAGCACTACCGTTTTCCCCGCCCCGGTCGATCCCATGGCAAAATCAAGGCACAACCACAGGAGATTTTCGAGAAAAAAAGGGTTGGTGACCACTGGAACCGGCTCTGCGGCCGGCTCCAGTTCCAGTGTGACCCCGCGCATAAAGGCAAAGCGGTTGGAAAGTGCGACCATGAGCGAGAGGGTGTCGTTGAGGTCCGCCTGCCGCTGCGGTTCGTCTACGCTGTGGGCGAAACGATTCATCCCTTGGATAATCTCATCGCCCCGCCTGATCTGCTTCATGATCATGGATGCGCGGGTTTTCAGCCGTTGGGGGTCAATCGGCATTCCTTTTTCCGCCATAACCGTGAAGTCCTCCAGGAGGCCCGCGTTCTCGTTGATGATGGCCATCACGTTTTTTATTTCGTGGGATATGGATGCGGACATCTTCCCGAAGAACTGTAACCCGGGTTGACCCAGAAGCTCCCAATTGCCGTTCATGACCTCTCCCCCTCTCCTGTCATCAGGTCATTCATTTTCTGAACCAGATCCTCGATGTTCACGGGTTTGACCAGGTAAAATCCTTCAGCGGTCTCTGCCGCGCAGCGTCGGAAGTCGTCTTCCGACCCATGGCCGGTCATGAAAATGAATTTCATGTCCGGCCGGGTGACATTAAGCCGTCGTTTTAGCTCGAGTCCGCTTATCCTCGGGATCTTGACGTCCAGGACCGCCACGTCATAGAAGTTCTTTTCTGCGAGGCCCAGCGCTTCTTCACCGCTGACGGCCCAATCGGCTTCGATGCCTCTTAGAGAGAGCCTCTCTGCGAGCGTAGAGACCAATTCGTGCTCATCATCCACCAAAAGCACTTTCATCGGAAAGCTACTCCTTCTTTCTAGGGGTGATGGGTAAGGTCACGGTGAAACTCGTTCCTTTCCCGACCTCGCTGTCTACACCAATGTCTCCGCCCAGCTCCTGAACCAGGCCGGAGGTTATGGAAAGGCCGAGTCCTGTTCCGCCCTTGCCGGCCCTGGTCGAGAAGAAAGGTTCAAACACCCGATCCAGGTCCGCCTTTGGAATCCCGCATCCATTGTCTCTGATGGCCACGGAAACCCTGTCCTGCTTGGATCTCTTCACCGTCACCTCCATGTGCCCCCCGTCCTGCATGGCTGCAAAGGAGTTGTTGATCACATTCAGCAAGATCTCTTGCAGCCTTCCGCGGTCGCTCGTGATTTCTGGAACGTCTTCGTCCATGTCAATGGAAATGTGGAAGGACCGGTATTCCGCCTCCTTTCCCAAGAATGCCAGGACCTCCTGAAGGGTCTCCTTCAGATTGATTCGTTCCGTGGTGACTCCCGTGTTCCGCATGAACCCCAGGAGACGCCTTGTAATCTTGGCGCACCGTTCCACGGACGACAGGACGGCGTTGATGGTGTTCATGAGTTTTTCGTCTTGAGCGCAGTCCTTCCTCATGCTGAAGAGATCTTTGATCAGCCCGGCCTTTTCGTTGATCACGGCAAGAGGGTTGTTGATCTCGTGAGCAACGCCTGCGGCCAGGCGGCCGATGGTCGCCATCTTGTTGGAATATTCGACCTGGTGAAGCATGGTAATGCGCTTCTGGTCGGCCAGATAAATCCTGTTTACCAGGTAGGTGGCGACCCCCAGAATGACCACCAGGATGACGGTGATGCTTCCTGCCAGGAACCCCATGAGTTGCAGCCGAGTGCTGTACCAGGGTTTCATGAGTTCATTCTTGTTCTTGACGATCATCAAGATGAAGGGCGTGTGCTCAATATAGGCATACCCCACGATATTCAGTCTGTTCTGAGCATCCTTTGTCTCAATCAGCTCGGTGTTTTGGGAGAAGGCAGGAACGAGAAGCGAGACGCTGTCCAGGACGTTTCCGTGGGACAGAGAGGGAGTCTGCAGTTTACCTTCCTTGTTGATCAGAAAGGCGTCGCCCCCCCCAGCGACCTCCGGATAGGAAATGAGATGGTTGAAGCGCTCCGTGTCCAGTGTCGCCCTCAGCACGAAATGGGCGCCGTTTCCCACTTCGTACTTCACGGCAATGATGAGGTGGGGGACCTGACGAAACCCCAGAAACACATCGCTGATGTGGATGCCTCGCTCCAGCACCTCCCTGTACCAAGCCTGCCCGCTGTAGTCGACGCCTTCGAGCTGGTAAGGCCCGACATAGATTCTCTGATATCCCAGGGGGTCGATCACGCCCAGATCGGTAAAGCCCCCGAAAGAACGCTTGAGGTTGTTCAGAATGGCCTGGAGCCGTTCCGGATTATTGAGGTCTTCGAAGCTGTTGTCCCGGACAATAAAATCAAGAGCCGAGCGCCTCTCTTCCAGAAAAAAGGAGATGGCACGGCGGGTATTGGACACGAGCCGGGAGGTGCGCAGAGCGATTTCCGACTCGATGGAGTTTTGGGTCACCTGATAGTCCACGGCCGTGATGGCCACAAGCGGCACGACGGCGACCCCCACGGTGAGCAGCACGGCCAGTTGCCACATGCGGCGAAAGTTGAAGAGATGGGCAAAAGGGCCTGCGGCTGCGTCCACATAATCCCAAAACTCAGGCTTCCATGTCTTCCAGAGGGCCATAACAGAATATCCCCGCTACCGGGCCTTCCTGCGCTGTTTTGCCTGTTGCACTTTTTCATTCGCCCGCTTCAGCGTTTCACTGAGGACCTCGATGTTCACCGGCTTTTGCAGATAGGCGAAGGCGCCCAGGTTCATGCAGGTTTCCCTGTCCGCTTCCGACCCGTGACCCGTGAGAATGATCACCTCGATCTCCGAGCGGCTTTCTTTGACACGGCGCAACACCTCGATGCCGTCGATCCCGGGCATTTTGAGATCAAGGATCATGACTTCGGGCTCGTCCTCGGCAATCATGTTCAGAGCCGATTCCCCGTCATAGGCAACGGCAGAGCCCATGTCTCGCATGAGGAGCCGTTCGGAAAGGGTTTGGACGAATTCCCGCTCGTCGTCCACCAGGAGGACTTTGGAGGGCAATTCAAAATCGAACTTGCGGTACACGTCGGTCTGGTAAAAGCCTTTGCCCACCCTGGTTTCAACGCCCTTAACCCCGTCGATCTTTCCGGCAATCCCTTTGAGTTCCTCTTCAAGGCGGCTCAACATCAGGACATGCTTGTTGACGGTGAGGCTCACCTGGCCGCCCTTTGCCGCAACGGCCACATGATGGCCTTCCTCCAAGAGGGCGATTTCCACCTTGGAGGCGAGGACAAAATCGTCTACCGCTCTTTTCGAGACGACGGTGGGCTGAAGAATGGTCGATTCCGCGCTTCGAGCGATCAAATCCGCCGCCTGTCCCACTTCCGTCTTGTCCATGGGTAAAACGATGTCATAAAGAGTGGAATCCCAGGGGTCGGTTCTCTGAAAAAGGCTGTTCACCCAAAGCGCACGGTCTTCGTCCTGCTTGTGAATGACTTTGGAGGCTTCTTTTTCCGGTATTCCCTGCTCGACCGTGAGCAGGGAGGTCCTGAACCTCATGTCCGCGATGAGGCAAACCCGGAGCACGTGGCTCACCTCGTTGGGAATCAGCAGACCGGAAAAACCCGAAATGGACAGAGGGTCGCCGGAGAGCAGTCCGGCCACGGCCAGTTTGAGGTAAGCAATAGAGCGTTCTTTTTCATGGGTGAACTTGTTGAACACCGAGGTTCTTGCAGAGAAAGCCCTGTCCAGCCGGGCTTCAGGAATCCCGGACAACCGGCTGGCTTCGTCCACCACTTCTTTGTCGGAGAAGAGCGGAGCCCCGGTTTTGGTCTGAACTTCCCTGCACACCTGCTCTTCTTTGCAGAAGCTCCCGCTGAAAATCGTAATTGCAGACATGGTTACCCTCTCAATCAGCGCGTCAAGGGGATGGGCAAGCGCCCAACAAGGGGCAGAGTTCTTCCCATGCGTCCCTATGAGTTCTAGGATGGATGGACGCGACCGCTTTTTCCATGGTCGGGAAGATATGATCCTCCCCGACTTTTTCTCTGAGGTATGTGCGCTTGAGAACATCGAGGACGGTTTCGTTGACCCCGCTGAGGGAAACATCCACGCCTGCGCTTCGGATTCGATCCACGAGCAAGGACAGCGTTTCCTCGCCGGAGGCGTCGATGTCGTTAATTCCGTTGGATACGATGATGATGTGCCTCAGGTGTTTCCGGTTTCGCATGATCTCGGTGATCTTGTCCTCGAGATAGCTGGAGTTGGCGAAAAACAGAGGCCCTTCGAACCGCACCATGGCGATGTACTGGCACTCTCTCAAGGCGTGGGTACTGGCACACCGGAAAGTCTGGTCCTCGTGCCTGGAAAGGGAAGCGATTCTGGGCCTCATGCTCTTGTAAAGGAAAACCAGAAGAGACAGGGCCACGCCCACCATAATCCCGCGGTCCAGGTGGGGAGCAAAACCCAGGGTGCAGAGGAAGGCGATGACAGAGATCACCCCGTCATACCATTTGGCCTTCCAGGCATGAACAAACCCGGAGACGTTGATCAAACCGATCACCGCCATCATGATCACGGCCGCCAGAACGGACTGGGGAAGGTGGTAGAGCAAAGGAGTGAAGAAGAGGAGCGCGATCACCACGGCAAGGCTTGTGAACACGCTTGAAAGGCCGGTGACCGCACCGGACTGAAGATTCACCGCAGACCTGGAGAAGGAACCGGAAGTGGGATAACTCCTGGTGAAGGACCCAAGGATGTTGGCGATGCCTTGGCCGATCAGTTCCTGATTGGGATCGAGGCGTTGCCCTGTCTTGGCGGCCATGGCCTTGGCAATGGAGATGGCTTCCATGAAACCCAGCAGTGAGATGATGGCCGCATAAGGCAAGAGATGCAGCACTATGTTCAGGTCAAGCTTGGGCACCTCGAAAGAGGGGAGACCCTTGGGAATCTTGCCCACCACTTCGCCGCCGCCTGTCATGATGAGCTGATCGGCCTTCAAGGACCGACTTCCAACCTTGATGCGCCAGGTGCGGCCGTCGTCACGGGCCTCGGAAGGAAAGTCTTCCTTAAGAAAGAATTCCCTTGTCCCGTCCTTCTGTTGAAGCGCCTTGAAGAGCAGTCTTCGGATCTCCTGCCTGTAGAAGGCCGCCTCCTCCATGATCCACTGAAGGTTCAGGATCAAGACATGGGAGGTATGCTCCGCCTCAAGAAGTCCCCGGACGTCATGACCGCTGCTGGCGAGGTCCAACGCCCGGCTGACCTCGGTCCGCTCCCCGGAGAGAACCCGGAGGCTCTCCACGGCGGCGTTGTACTTCGCCACGAGCCTCTGCGCATGCCAGGACTGGATCCTTTCAAGGGGGACGGTTTCATTGCGCTCAAAGCCCATGCCCCAGGAAATCAGCGTCGTCACGGCAACAGCGACGAGCACATTCGGAATTCGGGGCAAGAGGCGCTTGAGCCCGTACATGATCCCGAAGGCCAGAGCTCCGAGCAAAAGAGTGGGCCAATGGGTGTAGTGAAACGCCTCTCGCAGCACCGTCATGATCGTTTCATAGTGGTGCTCGGCGTTGTCCACGGAGACACCGAAAAGCTTGGAAAGCTGTGAGGTGGCGATGATGATGGCGGCCGCGTTGGTGAATCCGTTCACCACAGGGTGGGAGAGGAAATTCACCACCAAACCAAGTCTCAGGACTCCCAAAAAGAATTGAAAGCAACCGACGATGAGAGCGAGAAGAATCGCATAGCTGATGTAGCCTTGGCTCCCGGCCGTGGCCAGGGGCCCGAGGGAGGCCGAGGTCATGAGCGAAACCACGGCCACGGGCCCGGTTGCCAGTTGGAGGCTGGAGCCGAAAAGCGCGGCCGCCATGGGCGGCAGGAACGACGCATAAAGCCCGTAATAGGCCGGAAGCCCAGCAAGCTGCGCATAGGCCATGGACTGAGGAACGAGGACGAGTGCGACGGTGAGCCCTGAGAGGGCATCCTGACGGAACTTGTTCATTCCATAACGATGGAACCATTTCAGAAAAGGGAACAGGGTCTCCATCATTTACTCCGCCTTTCCAAGCTGGGGGTTTTGCAGCATCCTGCGACAGGATTCGATCAATTCGTTGTAGAGGGCTCCTGCTTCGTAAAGCCGGAACGTATTGAATCGAACCAGCCCGTCAACCATGGAGAAAATGATCCATGCCATTTTTCGGGTGTCGGTTTTCCTGATGCTCCCGTCTTCTTGGCCCCGTGACACGGCCTGCTCGATGATGTCGAGGAAGCAGGTGAAGATCTCTTCAAGATGTCCTCGACACACGGAATTCACTTCAGCCAGTTCGTAGAGATCGTGGCGGTGAAGCAGAAGAAATCGATCCTCCATGGTCGCAGCAAGATGAAAATAGAAAGAAATGACTCCTTCCAGCATTTCCAGCCCGGTACTGTACTCGGCTTGTCCTTCATAATGTTTGAAATCCTCGATGATCTTCCCTTTGAAGTCTTCCAGGATGGCAACAAAAAGCTCTTCCTTGTTCTTGAAATGGTAGAAAATCGTGCCTTCAGCCGCTCCTGTAAGCTTGGAGATCTCTGTCATGGGGGTTTCTTTGAACCCTTTTTGGGAAAAGAGCTTGGCTGCAACTTCCAGTATGGTATTTTTCTTGTTCATTTATCGACTGAGTGCTCAGTCGAATTTAGTATGATGATTATTTGATGTCAAGGCAAAAATGGCGGACATACGCTCTTGGCAGGAGTAACCGTTTCTAAAATAATAATTTCAATTACTTGCTGATGCGGCAGGGGTTTCTCAGATCTTCGTTCTTGTCTTGCGGATAAAGAGATCGACCGCAATCCCAAGTCCGAAGGCCCATGCCATGTTGGGAACAGCCAGGGCAATCCCGGCGATGAGAAGGGCAACGAAGTATTCCTCGTTGCTCTGCAGGCTCCGGACCAACGGACAGAGTTCCAATCCTGCGAAGATGAGAAGCACTCCGAGAACGGAATTCGGGAGAAGCGCCAGGATGGCGAAACCAAGTTCCCCCAAGACGAGCGCCAGGACAACAAATAGACTGCCTATCATCAAAGGGGCGCCCCCGGTTCTTGCACCGAACCGGTAATGGGCCGCGAGTCCGCCTGTGCCGTGACACATGGGAACTGCGCCGAACAGACCTGCTGGAAGGTTCGCAAGGCCCATGGTCAGGGCAAATCGGCCGGCCTTGGTCCTCGAAAGCAAAGGGCTGTTCGGGAAAACGCTGCTACACATGTCAGCAGTTCCTACGCAGGCATTTCCAATGGTCAATGGAATCTGCGGCAGGATCAGCATGATAAAAGCCGTCCAAAAATCAGAGAGGGAAGGTGAGATGAGCCCTATTTTGGTCGGCCCGAGCGAAAAGGACTGACCCTGAAACCCTCCAAGAGCCAGACCGGCCACGATTCCGAAGGCCAGCGCTACCAGGGCCGCCGGAAACTTCTTATTGTCGAGCAGAGCCAGGACGAGCGCAAAAACGATGAAGCCCATGACCAGGTTGATCGGGTATTCAGCAAGCTTCCCGTCGACCCCTGACATGAAGACCTTTTGCGTCACAATCAGTTCG
>JALOPA010000736.1 GCA_025454125.1 Thermodesulfobacteriota bacterium | reverse complement strand
TACCGGCGGTTGTAATCCTTCCAATCTGGTTGACCCCAGTCTCGACAAACCAGAGGTTGCCGTCAGGGCCTGCTGTGATACCAACAGGACCAGCGTTAGCGGTTGGCAAGGGAAAAGTGGTCAGCTTCCCATCGGTCGTCATTCGGCCAATCAGGTTTGAAGCAGTGAACCATAGATTGCCGTCAGGGCCTGTTGCGATACGTCCCGGGTTGTCCATTCCAACCGAAAACTCCGTCACCACCCCCTCTGGAGTAATGCGAAGGATCCTTCCGCTAAAGGCCTTGGTAGCCCAGATATTGCCGTCGGGACCAGCTGTGATGCTACCCGTAAGCTGGCCAAAAGGAGGCAAATTGTAAAGGGTCACATTCCCTGACCGGGTGATACGCACTATCTTATCATTGACCCTATCAGTAAACCAGATATCACCATTCGGACCAGCGGTTAGCCCTGAATCGATCCCACTGATCGTTTGAGCGGGAAGGATAGAGTACTCCCCTATGAAAAGGGCACAAACGATCGTCGGGAAAGCAGTGCAGAGAAGACCCACAAAGACAGCAAATAAAGACACTTTACCTATATGCTTTATTATACTTTTTTTCATTTCTGCACTCCTTGCGGGGCACTCTGCGATTAGCACAATGGTAGGTAATAGCCCTATTCTTCGCCTTAAAAAGAAACAGACTTCTTAGCTCTCGTCCTTCTTAGGGCGGAAGGGATCCTCTGACAGGTGATCACCCCCGAAAAGAACAAGCCCCCACAAAGGAAATGAAACCCCCTGGACAGCTCTACTTTCAAAACCTTCGGGCGGCATGGTTTCATAGCCGGCTCTTGGAGGTTAAGGTTTTGCAGAAAGTCAACCGCAGGACAAAAATGTCTTGGAATTGAAGGGAGTGTAGCCGTTTTTCGTCGAGATGTCCAGAGTCTCTGTTTGTCTGATCTCACGAGCGATTCGAGTTTGTAATCATCGTCGGCGCTGCATTCAGCCACATGACAAAAAAGCGGCAGAATTCCAACCGGACATCCTCCTCACCATAGCATTTGGCATGCTTGAATCGCTCTCTGTCTGCGAATTCGGAACAATTGGTATTGTAATCGTAAGTGTCGCCTGAAGTTTATCAAGCGTGGCTGGGATGCCTATCTCACTTCAGACCCGCCTTGCGATAAGCTATAACAAGATCATCAACCAGTGCCTGTCTGAATGGAAGCGTCCTTGCAAAACGCTCTAGAGAGAACTGCGGATCGATCCTCATTACTTCTGCCGCCTCCGCACGCGCCTCCTCATCGCGACCTGCCAAGACAAAGGTCGCCGCGAGACCAATATGACCAGGAAGGTGATCGGGATAGAACTGAAACACTCTTTTGTGCGCCGCGATCGATTCATCGTATCGGCCCAGGAAGCGGTAAGCACCGCCAAGATTGACCAGGCATTGACTGAAGGGAAGAGTGGGACTGAGTCTGAGCGATTTCTTGAAGTGCGGGATCGCCTCTTCAAAGCGTTCGGAGTGCAGGAGCGCCGTCCCTAGTTGGAAGCATGTATAAGCCGAGGCAGGGGCTAAGGCCACAGCATGCTCTGCTTCCTGAACCGCCTTGTCAAATTGTCTTTTGAAGATGTAGGTAAGGCTCAATTGACTATGGGACAGGACAAGAGAGCCGTCCATAGCGATGGCCTTTTTTGCCAGCTCCTCCGCACGATTCAGAGACTCCATGGGTGACTTGCTTGCCCCGACGTACACTTCTATTATGTTTACGCCTGACAGCAGCGCATAAGCGTAGGCATAATTTGGATCGAGATCCAGGGCTTCCTCCGTCAACTTCCGTGCCAAGGCAATGTTGTCTTTGTTAAAAACAGTCATGTGTTCTCTAGCTTGCCTCAGTTTCAAAAAGGCATTGAGGTTCTGAGGCTCCTTTGTCGAAAGGAATGCCGTATCTACTCTTCTCAGGCCAACTCCTATTCCCACCAAGACCTTCATGGTGATCTCGTCTTGGAGGGCGAAAATGTCTTTCAGTCCCCGATCGTATCGTTCCGAGAACAGATGACGGCCTTTAAGGGCATCGATCAATTGGGCCGTAATTCGCACGCTGTCCCCAGACCACTGCACACTCCCCTCCAGCACGTACTGGACGCCCATCTCCTGGGCAACTTGCTGTACCTTTACAGCTTTGCCTTTGTAAGTGAATGTGGAGTTCCGTGCGATGACAAAGATATTTGGATTCATAGACAGGGCGTTGATTATATCCTCGGTAAGGCCGTCGCTCAGGAAGTCTTTAGTGGGATCGCCGCTGATATTCATGAAGGGGAGCACCGCAATGGAGGGTTTGTCCGGCAGTTCAAATGCCATTTTTTCTTTGGATGCCACTTCAATGGGCGGAGAACGCACTGGCAAGAATGCCTTTTCTGCTCCTCACTGGGATAGAAGGCTTCTTCTCCTTTGCCCCCGCTACTGTCACCCTCGGCTCCATCAGAACCTTATAAGCCCCCACAGGTTTAGCGATGTTTTTGACCTCTTTTTCACCCAGGTACTCATAACCTAAGGGCAGCTTGGTCTCGATGTGGTCAAAAGCCGTTTTAGAGACGCAGATTCCCCCAGGGTCAGCACAGGATTCCAGGCGAGCCGCGATGTTCACCCCGTCACCATAGATCCGGTCCTGTTCCTCGATCACATCTCCTAGGTTGATCCCGATTCGGAACTGCATTTTTCTGTTTTCGGGCAACTCAGCATTCCGCGCCTGGAGTTCCTTCTGGACGGCTACTCCGCACTGAACCGCGTCGACCACACTCGCAAACTCCGCCAAGAGATTGTCGCCAGGGGAATCAATCACCCGACCCCGATGCTGCGTGATCAGGGAGAACATCACCCGCTTGTAAGCCTCAAGGGTCTTGACCGTTGCTGCGTCATCTTCCCCCATGAGGCGGCTATACCCGGCCACATCAGCACTGAAGACGGCGGTCAGCTTGCGCTTGAAGTCCTGTGTGTTCATGGGATCACTCCCGAAAATAAAAGAGCCTCCAAAGGACGAAGATGTCCCTTGAAGGCTTGAGTTTGAAACCCTTCCGGCGGCTTGTTTTCATACCCTGATCCAGAAGGTTAGGGTTATGCTGAAAGTTGACCGGAAGACTGAATTGCACGGATATTGAGAGAAGGATAGACTCTTATGGAAGCGATGTCTAGACCTTTTATTTGCCTGGTCTGAGAAGCGATTAGGGCTTGTAAGCGGAACTTTTTTACCTCGTTCTAGAATTCAAGTATTCGATACGAAGCTGATTACCTTGCGGGTAGAACTGAAGAAATCCTGAGGTCGGCGTCTGCGCCTTTTCTTGAGATTTGGTTGTCGGCACCACCAGCTCTTCAAGTATTGCCCAAAAAAAGCTACTTATCTATATTTGATAAACGCCAGGTTTCCCTTAACCCGGAGGGTCACTTCCATTTCAACCTCCTTGAACGCTGATAACACTTCCTCTGGACTTCGGGATACGAGTGCTTTTGATTGTCCAAGCAGTTCCAGATAGCGATTGCTCCAACGGTCGCCCTGCACTAAAGTGGTTAGCACTGAATTTCCATTTCTTGTCAATGCCCGTTTGATTTCCTTCAGTACGGTCTTCAGATTATCAACACAATGCAAGAGATTGAGAGATATAATGGTGTGGAAAGCTTTTTCCTTGAAAGGGAGATCAAGCGCATCTGCATGTAGAAAGAACATGTTTGGAGAAAGGCTCCCCATCGCTTCTTCCAATCGGGATTTGCCTTTTCGCAACAGCTTTAGTGACTGATCGAGGAATACGACAGGGCGATTGGGAAAACGTGCGTAAGTGTTCGCCGTAAATGCCAGAGAGCCACACGCGAGATCCAGAACCCAACCCTCGGAGAATGAACAGAGGAAATCTTCGCATAAGGCTGCATAATCTGTCACTGAGTACCCCCACATCAACCAATTATAAAACCGATTGCAGGCTACCAAATCGTAGATAGCAGAGGCACCAATGCTGTCATACGAGCCCGGTGAGACTCCAGATGGATAGACGGAATAGATATCCGCCTCAACGAGACTTAGGCGCACATCTTCGGAAATTATTTCCGAGAGGTTGTGAAATGGAGCCATTTCAATACTTCTCTTTACGCAGGCCGATGAATATGAATTCCGCCAACCCGGATTGGATGAAAGAAGCTGGGTCCGGGTTGAACTGAACCGGTGGGCGTGAGGTCGCGATTCGATGTAGAGATCACCCTGTCGACATGCGTTATCGTTCATGCATTATAGAAGACGAGACGGCGCAACACAAGAAATGTGTATCGGACGCGCAGGGACCATTATCCTGCAAACAGCTACGTCTGTTAATCGATCGCATCCCACGACTCCTAAACCAAGCGATCTCGAATCTCAGGATTCGGCGCGCAAGGGTATTGGTGCACATAAGAATATTGACATGCCATTAAATTGTACATACAGTTTGACTTATGGGAATCGACTTCGAATGAAGGAGTCTCAAGGAGATATGGCAAAGCGCAAACCCTTGATTCGCGAAAACGGCGAGGTCCGCGAGCTGACATCAAAAGATATGGCGAGATTTAAGTCTTCCGCCGAGGTGCTGCCCCCAACCCTGAGAAAGAAGTTAGGCGTGCGTGGCCCACAGAAAGCGCCGACCAAGGAGCGCATCACTATCCGG
>JALOPA010000050.1 GCA_025454125.1 Thermodesulfobacteriota bacterium | reverse complement strand
TTTGTCTCTTCCGTGCTCCATGAGCCGTGCACCGTGATCTTTGTGTCTTTTGTTTTCCGTATACCGTGCACCTTGAACCCTGTACCTTGCACCTTCTTCATGAATCCCATTGACACCGGGTCTTTCCACCATTAATATACGCCGCGGAAGTGGAAAGCTCACTGGTGGGGCTCCCGGACTTCAAATCCGGTGTAACGGCCAAAAGCTGTTAGGTGGGTTCGATTCCCATGCACTTCCGCCAAGAAAACGAAAGGGGATCGTTGTGCTGACTATCCCCTTTTTCACTGCCACTTTGCGGAAACACGAATTCCTTTTATGAAACTTGCACCCTTTTGAGAGCCAAAAGGCCCTTGCTGTGTCATTCCCGCGAAGGCGGGAATCCAGTCTTTCCTTAGTGCTCTGGACTCCCGCCTTCGCGGGAGTGACGACATCGGGGGCCTCTCTTGAAGCCGTGAAGTTTCCTGTTCGATCAGACTGGCCGCCCCAGCGGCCAGCCGCTAGGCTTTATGCTTGCGGCCAAGGTTCAGGCCGAAGCCATCGGGCTAAGCTTTTTAGTTTCTCTTAGCCTCTCCCGTCATTTCAATCCACCGCTTGTGGCCCTTGCCTTTGATCGGGATAAACCTGACTAATCCGAGTTTCCTTAATTCGTTCATCGTTTCCGTCACGGTGTGAGTCCCCATTTTGAGAGTCTGGGTTAGGAATCTCACGTCGCAATCGATCATCGGGCTGTTTTGGATCGCCATGGAGGCAAGGAGTTCAGCATAAACGGCGATGGAGGCCCCAGGCCTTTTGGTTGCTTCGAGTCGATAAAAAGTATCCAGGTCGAACTCAAACGATTCCTTCTGAACTCTCATAAGCCCGCTCCAGTGAATTTCTGTTCGCGTATAATTCGATCCTTGCTGAATTGAATCACACTTCTCCGGCTAACCCTTGCGCTGCTCCTTCATGCGGGCTAGAACCGGACATCAATCACCCGGCCATCGGACACTTGACACCTTCCTTCTCCCCCACTGCTGAGGCCCATCATCAAATTAGCCGCTCGGAACTTGCATCTCATGGTGTGGCCTTTGTTACCGAAAAGAATGGCTTCGAAATTCCCAGAGTACGACTCTACGGCCTCAAAATCTTGTCTATGGACGATAGTCGCTTTCGGTCCCTCTGTATCGAAGGTTGTGATATATCCGCTGCTCAATTCATCTGCAAACCTGCCTTTGAATGTTTCTCCACCCGGAAATGCGGCTTGCATCGTGCCGTGCCCAATTCCGGTTTCTTCGAATTGGAAATTTATGGATTCACCCCCTTGCTGGACCCTACCCTTCATGGTTCCCGAACAAGCCGCGAGCAGGATTACGGAGAGCAAGAGAACGAATGCAGCCCCTAAAAGTGTTTTCGGTTTCTTCATGGTTCCCTCCAATGTGACAGGGCAAGTTCCTGCGGTGTTGTCACCGCTGAGACGAGCAACTCGATAGGAACGACCCCGCCGCAAGCAGCGAGGTATCGTCTTTTCTTTGGGCCGTCATTCCGTGCTCGACGCAGCCTGCCCCGTACGTGATACGGGGGAACCCCGTCGGATTTTCTGGATACCGGCTCGCTCGACAAGCCCTTCGAGGGCCTCAGGGTCTTGAGCAACGTCGAAGGACTCAGGGTCTCGATCCTGTCGAGGGACTTTCGCCGGTATGACGAACCCGCGGCAAACGGCGGTGAATGGGCCCCAAGACCTTCAAAAGGGACTATTTTGTTTAGCAGGGTTTCTTGTACCACTTTTCAGGTTAGAGTTGAATCCAATTCGAAAAATGGATCTGGCGACTTCCGTTTCCTTGCCATCGGCCGGTGATCCAATCAAACCCGGTGAACCCGCAAGAAATTTGGGGCCCCCTTCGATAGCGCAGGGTGAACGGATTATGCAGAGCGCAAGTCGAGCCCTCCACCCCCTCCCCATACGTGCACTCCATTTCAGCGTGGGTCCTTTTGATGTTGCCCAGCCGCTTGACAAAGTCCTTCCCCTTTTGGTTTGATGAGCTGCCGGCCGAAGACAGGCGGGAACCCTTTTTGGAGCGAGCCATGAGATATGCGCTGGTGTTGTTGGGTGCTTTCATGTTGGCCGCATGTGCGAGTACGGGCGTCAGCCCCAAGGGAGACGGCACCTACGCGATTGAAAAAAAAGTCTCCCGAACCTTTTCCGGTTCTGCCGAGAGCGTCAGGGCGGACGTCTATCAGGAGGCCGCTGAATATTGCGGCAGAGATCGAAAAGGAGTCGAGACGGTTAAGCTGGAAATTACGCCAGCCACGGGTTTCACGAAAACGGGTAACGTCTTTCTCGAGTTCCGATGCAAGTAAGACGGGTGAACGCGCCCCTTTTCCTGAAAATGAAACCCTGTTTCTGGCAGGGCCGGCTTTGCGTGTTCCCCTTTATTTCTTCGGATTCACGCTCAGATACGCCTCGATAAACTTGTCGACTCGCTCCTTCATCCTCTCTCGGATATCCTTTAAATCCGGAGTATAGCCCATGTGCTCGGTAGACCAAGTCGCGGCAAAAACCTTGATGTCAGCAGTTCGGACAAGACTTACATGCTGCTTGAACTCCACCGTGATATGGTAGATGTATCCTCCCAACACTCCGCCCTTAAGGACTCTCGGCCACACCTGCAAATAGGGTTTCCCCGGCGTTTTCTCCCATTCGTCTCCTGAAAGAACGCGAATGCCTGCCTGATGGAGCTTCAGCTCCACGTCGGTCCGAATCGCATCGTGTGAAAGACCGCCTGCGACGGCATCCGGTTCGAGAGGAGTTTCAGGCATGACAAAGACACCGCTCAATCCCTTCAGCGCGTTCCGAGTCTGATCAATATCCTGAGCGTAAGAGACTCCACAAAACACGATCAACAAAGTCGCCAAGGCAAAAAGAACTCTTGGTTTCATCGCCTCTCTCCCTCCTCCAAAGTGACGCCCACCTCTTGCTCTCATGCTCGACTGAAAAAAGCGAAAGCCAGTTTAAAGAGAATTCCTACACACGCAGGAGCCAAGACGATCCCCCAGTCCCACACGATGAGCTTCTTGAGTTTCAGGAAGACGAGAACCGCTGCCAGCGTCATCCAAATGTTGAAGAACAGATCAAATGTCAGCATGGAATCCCTAACCCAGCCCTTCTCTCACAAACTCATGAGCGTGGTGATCGACCTAAGGATTTGAGCGAACTCTCCCGCAAGGGATGTCCTTCCGCGTGTTCAAGGGCATCGAGGAAGTCTATAGCACACTCCTCTAGGCTTGGCGAGCCCGGATGGATTTCAAAATTGCGGCGCTGTGGCAGGTATTTCCTGTTCTTAAACTGAGGATGCCATGGGCAAGGTGCCATACCTCCTGCTCTCAAGAAGGCACGAGGTGTTTCCCTTGTGGCTGGAGGCCCCACCCAGGCTGACCGCAATGCACAGCACGCAAGCGGCACGAAATCGGCCAGGGCAGCTGAAACCCTCGCGGGAGTGATTATTCTTGTTTTATAGAAAGTCTACTTCTGCAATTGAGGAGGTTGAACAATGAAAACTCTGCTGCTCATAGTTATTTGTCTTGCCGCCTTTGCCGCACCCTCCTCTGCTTCGGATTCTTTCCGGTGCGGGCCGAACATCGTCCTCCGAGGGGAATCGACCGTCGAGACTCTGGTGGACTGCGGTAAACCCTCTGTCGTGGAGACCCTCAATCCCGGTTTCGAAGGCCCCCGGGTTGAAAACTGGTTCTACAATTGCGGGTCCGGCGGTTTCCTGTATGTCCTGAGGTTTGTGGAGGGAAGATTGCAAGACGTAAAGACCGCGGGTTACGGCGGGGGGCGATCAGAGTGTGTTGGTGCTCTTCATCGATGAAAGTTTCTCTCTCATCGAAGGGAACCGGCCGGGAGTCGACCGAGGCAAGAGAGATTTGCTTTGCGGGGTGGAACTCCCAGAGGCCGCTCATGGGAGAATCGGAGCATTGCGAAATCCGGTGCGGCGGGGAATTTTCGTTCGCTCACTTGAAATGAGGCTTGCGCTTATTAGTTTGGAGACAAATCACCTGAAAGGGGGTGCTGCTATGAACAGACTTACTATACTGCTTTTCGTTCTTTCTGTGGCCAGTGTTCTGGTAGCCTCTCAGGTTTTCTCAGCTTCAAGTGGTTATGGGCTGAATTCGGATCCTTTGTACAGAAGCGACTCGCCCGAACTGATGAAGAGCGACGCGACTCCGATAGCGACTTGCGAGGTTGAGCATCGGGGAAGCGGACATTCCGATATGATTATGGGACAGGCTGAGGGTTATCCTGAGAACACGGAAGTGGCCTCCAGCTGCGAGGGCGTTGGACTGGATGTGCGTGCGAAAGACCTGAACGCACCGAACACCATGGACAGCTGGATTTACCGATAACACACGATAACGCATCCACGGGCCTGGCATCGCGCAGGCCTTACACCCGGCAATCGATGAATTGGATTGCCGGGTTTTTTTCGCTGCCGCAGATTCCCCCTCGTTTGGACTGAACTTTTTTCTCAAAGCGCGACAGAGGTGACCGTGGGGGCAATTCCATTAGGCCTCTTTGCTCTTCCACTCCTGGAGCTTCTGATGATTCCAGCGAACGCAGAAGGCAAGCTTCCCCTTTGTCACCAGCTTGGTGCAAGTGTCGTCGCACTCGGAAGCACAGTGAATGATCTCGCTCTCCCTTCCCTCTTTCACCTTGGACGGCCACTCCGGATCGGCCCACAGAACCCGGGCAAGGCCGATGAGGTCGGCCTTTCCCTCCTTGAGAAGAGTGTCTGCAAAGGTGCCGGTGGAGATCCTGCCTGCCGCTATGACAGGGACGTTGACCGCTTTCTTGACCGCCGCGGCAAGATCGGCCATGTACCCGTCCTTTCTCGACGCCTGGATCACGTCCGGAAGAAAGAAGGATTCATAGGTTCCGCCCATGACCGAGAGGTAGGCCACCCCGGCGGCAGCGAGGGCCTTTGCGTATGGCACGGATTCGGCAAGCTTCAATCCGTCGGGCAGCCATTCATCTGCCAGGAACCGGTAGCCTACAGGAAAATTGCCGACTGCTGCCTTGACCTCTGCTAGAACCTCCAGGGGGAATCTCTCTCGATTTTCGAGGGAGCCGCCATACTCGTCGCCTCGCTTGTTTGTTCTTGGAGAGACGAAGGAAGAAAGGAGGTATCCTGTTCCGCCGTGCAACTCGACCATATCAAAACCGGCCTTCTTTACACGCACGGCTGCTTCGGCGAATTTCTTTGCAATGTTGCGCATTTCATCTTTGCTCAAGGCTCTGGGCATACGGCCGAAGGTTTGAACCGCGGAGGGGGCCAGTGCCGGATCGGCCATGCCGGCAAAGCGGCCCGCGTGATTGATCTGAAGGCACGCCACGGTCCCCTGCTTCTTGATCGTGGTCGCAAGCCTGGTCAACCCTTCCATGTTCGCATCCGTATCCGCCCGCAGGGTCCGGTTGGAGCCGCTCCCGGCGGGATAGTCCACGGTCGCGTTCTCGACCACCACCATGGCGGCCCCGCTTTGGGCCATCAGCCGGTAATGATCCAGGAAGAGTCCGCTCACCGTTCCGCCCTCCCCTGCATACCCAAGGTACAGAGGCGCCATGGTGATCCTGTTCTTGAGTTCTTTGCCTCCAACCGCGATCTTGGAAAAAAGATGAGCGTGCATATCCGCCTCCTTGAAATCGCCCCATCTTATTATGAAGACACGGGGTTATGCAATCAGCGTTTTGCGGTGGGAAGGCGTGGTGCAACTTGATTGATTTTTCGCCGTTTCCGGCGTATAGGTGATCAACAAGCGATCAGCCAAGTTCGACGCGAAATATTTGGATTTCACCCCTGATATTTCGCAGGTTTTCTTGCCGATCTCCGGATGGTGTGCCCGCGTGAATGGGAGGCTCACAAAAGAGAAATGAGAAGATCACTCCTTCTTGCATGCGTGATCCTGTTCTGCTCCTTCGACCTGTGTCTTGGCGGTTCGACCTTCCGGTGCGGTCCTCACGTCGTCAGTGTGGGGGCCACCAAATCCGAAGTTCTGGGAAAGTGCGGCGAACCCACCTCCAAGGAATACCTCGGCGAGCAAAAGAGCGGCGGATTCACTTCAAGGACGAGAGAACGGGCCACGCGTGACCGGAGCACCGCCGAGACCAGAGGCGCCTACAACGAACGAAGCTTTGTCGTGGAATCGTGGACCTACAACTGCGGGCCCTCTGAATTCAGCCAGACCCTCACCTTCCAGGGCCAGGATCTCATCGAAGTTCAAAGCATCGGCTATGGATACGGTCAATCGGATTGCATCGGCAGGGACAACAGAATGCTCATGGACCGGCAGCAGGCCCCTGCCAAAAACCCCCCGCTCAGTGATCGCCCTCCAGCACGCTCCTCCGAGGAGACGGAAGAAGAGGCGCCCGCAAAGGGCAGCATATCCGTGCAAGGGACGCCCGGCGCCAGGATCTATATTAACGGCCACTATGTGGCCAGCGTCCCAACGGTCCTCTACGAAATCGATCCCGGAACCCACAGCATCGAAGTACAGAACAAAGGCTACAAGAGCCGCAAGGAATGGGTCAAGGTGAGAGAGGGAGAGGTCTCAACGCTGGTCATTGAACTCGAAAAAGAATGATCAAGGAA
Organism: Thermodesulfobacteriota bacterium; assembly: GCA_025454125.1. The sequence continues at coordinate 1,844 of JALOPA010000050.1, read as the reverse complement.
ATTCGAGAATACGGTTTCAAATATCTGCTTCGGAGGCCCAGGGGAGGTTCTCTGCCTGCTGGTTTTTCTGAAGAGGCGGCCCGCAGCGTGAAGCGATTCCATCAACAGATCCCCGGGTACCGGCCTACCGATCTGGTGCGCTGGAGCCGGCTCGCAGAAGCCTGGGGCGTCAAAGAGATCTTTGTAAAGGACGAGTCCACCCGCTTCAACCTCAAGGCCTTCAAGGTGTTGGGCGGCAGTTATGCCGTGGCTCAGGTGATAGGCCGGAAGCTGGGAATGAGTTTTGACGGTGTGGATTTCACTGCTCTCACAGGCGATAAGGCTAGGCAACGCATCGGACAGATCACCCTCACCACGGCGACGGACGGCAACCACGGCCGGGGCGTTGCTTGGGCTGCGGAACAGCTTGGCCAAAGGGCGGTCATCTACATGCCCAAGGGTGCGGCTCTCCCTCGGGTGGAGAACATCCGATCCCACGGGGCGACTGTGATCGTGACCGATCTTAACTACGACGACGCCGTCCGGCTGTGCCGCAGAACTGCCGAGGAGAAAGGATGGGTCGTGATCCAGGACACGGCCTGGGAGGGCTACACCGAAATCCCCCTCTGGATTATGCAGGGCTACATGACCCTGTGCGTCGAAGCCGCGGACCAGATGACAGCCGCGGGATCTCGTCCCAGTCATGTGTTCGTCCAAGTGGGCGTCGGCTCTCTGGCCGGTGCTGTGGTGGGATACCTGCTCAACCGGTTCAGCGATCATCCCCCGCGGTTCATCACCATAGAACCCAACACCGCAGCCTGCGTCTTTGCCTCGGCTGCCGCCTCCGACGGCCGGCCTCATGCGGTGACCGGCGATATGGAAACCATCATGGCAGGCCTGGCCTGCGGGGAGCCGAACCCCCTGGCCTGGGAGATTCTCCGGGATTTCTGCTCGTGCTATGTGAGCTGTGAAGACTTCGTGGCTGCGAACGGCGTTCGCATTCTCGCCAATCCGTTGAAAGGCGACGCGCGGGTAGAAGCCGGAGAGTCCGGGGCCGTCGGCTTGGGCGTAATGGATCTCCTGTGTCACAACGAGAAATTCAGAGGACTGAAAGAGGATCTCGCCATCGGCCCCGATTCAACCCTGCTCTTCTTCAACACCGAAGGGGCCACCGACCCTGAGAACCACCGCAAGATTGTCTGGCACGGGAAATATCCGAATCCCGTTTGAGGATAGCGAGGGCCTCACTTGACGCTCCCGTGAGGTCACCTCCAGAAGGCTGAACCGGTTATCCCTCCAAACCCACGGACAGGCAGAGCTTGTCCGTGCCACCCTGTTGTTTCCCTCAAACCCCCTGTGCGGCTTCTAGCTCTTTCCGGGACGCAGTCGGGAGCGCTTGCGTCGTGAACACGGAAAAGCTCTGCTTATCCGTGTCGCTTCTGCCGCCGATTGACATCGTCAAGAAGCTGTGCGAGAGAGAATATCCAAGGAACGGCGCTTCACATGATAGCGGTCGAGAAGTATGGAGAGGTGCGGGGGTTTCGACTGGCCAGGACCATCCTGGGCCGCGGGCTGTACTACACGGCGGCCTACTGGGTCGACGGGCTCATGGTCGATACCGGATGCCACTACACGGTCAAGGAGATGGTGTCCGCGCTTGATGACCTCCATGTCGACCGCATCGTGAACACCCACAGCCATGAGGATCACATCGGCGCCAACGCGGCGATCTCCGGGAAGTTCGGCGCCGGGATCTTTGCACACCCCCTGGCGATTCCTGTGCTTGCCACTCCCCAAAACAAAAAGCACCTGAACCCCTATCAAATCGTCATGTGGGGCTACCCTGCGCCCTCCCCTGCTCTTCC
>JALOPA010000735.1 GCA_025454125.1 Thermodesulfobacteriota bacterium | reverse complement strand
AGAACGCAAAGTCTAAACTTTACGGATCTTTTCTCTGCGTCCTCTGCGCCTCTGCGGTGAGATTTCTTTGCCTTTGACTCTTTCAGGAGATTTGAACCGATGACGTTGTCTCGATCCGGAATGCATGTTTTCTTGGGGCTGGCTTTGACTCTGGCATTGGCCTGCGGTTGTTCGGACGAAAGCAAGAAGGCCAAACACACCGAGCGGGCGGACAAGTACTTCAGCGAGCAGAAATACAAGGAAGCCGTCATCGAGTACAAGAACGTGCTGCTCCAGCTCGACCCCCACAACCTGCACGCCACCAGGCAGCTGGCTTCCGCCTACCTGAACCTGGGGGACGTCGGGCAGGCGTTCCCGTACCTGGTCAAGGTCAAGGATCTCGACCCCGGCGACCTGGACCTGAGGCTCAAGCTGGCGACCCTGTTGACTCTCGGACGGAAGGCGGAGGATGCCAGGAAGGAGATCGCGTTCATCCTGGAGAAGGACCCCGGGAACTTTGAGGCCATCCAGCTCCTCGCCTCCCTGGCCACGACTCAGGAGGAGATCGGCGAGGCGCTCGGGATGCTGGAGGGGATAAAGGCCGCCCAGGACCACCTGGTCAAATACCATCTCACGGTGGCGGGGCTCCACTTGAAGAGCCGGAGCATCCCCAAGGCGGAGGAGGCCGTGCGGGTAGCCCTGGCGCGAAACCCCAACTCCGTGGAGGCACATGTCGCTTTGGGCGACCTCATGATACTGAAAAAGGATTTGCCGGCGGCGGAAAAGGAATATGAAGCGGCGGCGGACCTTGCCCCGCTGAACTCCCCGGTCCAGATCAAGCTGACGGACTTCTATCTGGCGAACAACAGGCCTGACGACGCCCGGAAGAGGTTGAGGGAGCTCAACGAGAAGGCCCCTGCCTTCATGCCGGCCTACTACCGCCTGGCGGAGATGGCCATGGCCGAGCAGAACTATGACGAAGCGCTGAAGGTGCTGGAAGAGGTGTTCAAGAAGAACCCTTCGGACGGCGAAGCTCTTCTTCTGCGAGGTCGCATCCACCTCGCCCGCAAAGAGACTGACCAGGCTATTCTGGATTTCCAGCAGACGATCAAGGTGCAGCCCAACTCACCCGTCGGCCACTACCAGCTGGCCCTGGCCTACCTGCAGTCCAATGACACCGAACAGGCCAAATCCAAGCTCAGGGATGCCCTGCGCATCCACCCGGAGTATGCCGACGCCATCCTCCGGATGTCCGAGCTCGAAATCCAGGCGGGCGCTCACCAGCGCGCCATCGAGTCGTTGGAGAAGCTTCTGGACAAACAACCCAACATCGTTCAGGGCCAGGTGCTGGTGGGCTCCGCCTTCCTGGCCAGGGGGGATCCAGCCAAGGCGGCCGCCGCATTTCGCAAAGCCGGCGAGCTCGCTCCCAAAGACCCGCGCCCCCCGTATCTGCTGGGCCTTGCCCTTCGCAAGGAGAACAAGACCAAAGAAGCGGAGGAGCAGTTCACGAAAGCGTTGAGCCTCGCTTCCGCTTTCGCCGAGCCCCTCATGCAGCTCGTGTCCATGGATTTTGCGGCCAGGAAGCCCGATGTCGCGCTGGAGCGGGTCAAGCGCCAGATTTCCCTCGAACCCAAGCTGCCCATGCTCCAGGTATTGCTCGGAAGAGTCCACCAGGCGCGCCAGGAGAGCAAGGCGGCCGAGGCGGCATACACCAGGGCCATCGAAATGGATCCCAACCTGACCGTGGCTTACCTGGCCCTGGGTCAGCTTTACATTGCCTCCAAGGAGTACGACCAGGCCCTCGCCAGGCTGGAGGATGCGCTCAAAGTCAATCCCCAAAACGTTCAAGCGCTCATGCTCGTCGGCATGATCCACCAGCAGAAAGCTGAGCTTCCCAAAGCCCAGCAGGCCTATGAGCAGCTCCTCGTCGTGAACCCCAAATTCGCCCCTGCAGCCAACAACCTGGCCTATATCTACTCGGAGCACGGCGGCAACCTCGACAAGGCTCTCGAAATGGCTTACGTGGCACGGTCCGAAAGCCCTGAAGATCCTCACGTGGCGGATACACTGGGCTGGATCCTTTACAAGAAGGACAAGATCGAGCTGGCGTTGACGTCCTTGCAGCTGAGCGCCAGCAAGCTCCCCGAAAACGCTGAGGTGCAGTACCACCTGGGCATGGCGTACCATAAGCAGGGAAACCAGGAAGCCGCCAGGCAGGCCCTCCAGCAGGCCCTGAAGCTTGGCACGGCCTTTCCCGGCGCCGACGAGGCTCGCCGGGTGCTGGCGCAGCTGCAGGCTTCATAAGCTGAGATGCGACATTCAAAGCCTTCACCGCAGAGGACGCTGAGAACGCGGAGAGTTCATTGTAGTCCTTCCCTCAGCGTGCTCTGCGCTCTCTGCGGTGAGATTGTTTTAGCTTTGCTCCAACATTTGTGCATGAATGGACCATGAAGAAGAAACTGCTCATCATTGAAGATGAAGGTGCGCTAGCCAAGCAGCTCAAGTGGGCGCTGAACGGTGAATACGCGGTGACCATTGCGACGAGCGCCACGCAGGCCAGGCCCCTCATCGCCTCGAAGGGCGAGGAAGCGAACGCGATCAAGGCCGTCGGCCTGGGTGCAGCCGATTTCTGCACCAAGCCCGTCGAGCTGAAGATCCTCGAGATCATCCTCTCCCGCACCTTCAGAATCTTTGAGCTGGAGGAGGCCAACCGCAAGCTGCAAAGACAGTGTTCCGGGTCGGGAGGCCTCTGTGGAATGCTGGGGATTTCCGAACCGATGAACAAGCTCTTCGAACGCATCCGGCAGGCCAGCGTGACAGACTACTCAGTCCTCGTTACCGGGGAGAGCGGCACGGGGAAAGAGATGGCGGCCAAGGCGATCCATGCCCTGAGCCGACGCGCTGACATGCCACTCGTGACGATCAACTGCGGCGCCATCCCGGAAAATCTTCTGGAGAGTGAGCTCTTCGGCCATGAAAAGGGGGCGTTCACGGGGGCAGTGGCCCGAAAGGTCGGCAAGTTCGAACAGGCCGATGCCGGAACGGTATTCCTGGACGAGATAGGGGAAATGCCGCTTGCACTACAGGTCAAGATTCTCCGATTCCTTCAGGAGGGCACCATTGAAAGGGTGGGCGGAAGCGGCACGATCAAGCTGAATGTGCGGGTCATCGCCGCCACCAACGTGGACCTGGAGAAGGCGGTCGAGAGTGGCTCCTTCCGCGAGGACCTGTTTCATCGCCTGAATGTGATTCCGTTGAGAATTCCATCGCTCCCGGAGCGCCCTGAAGACATCGTACTGCTGGCCCATCATTTCATCCGTGAGGAAACGCAGGGGGCGGGTCGCGGCAAGTTCGGCCTCTCTCCCCCAGCTATGGCTGCTATTTCATCCCATTCTTGGCCAGGCAATGTCCGCGAGCTCCAGAACCGAATACGTCGCGCTCTCGCTTTTTCTGGTGGGGTGATCGAACCCGTGCACCTGGGGTTGAAGGCAGACTCGGCTGCCGAAGAGGACCGTCCCCTCCCCACTTTGAGTGAAGCCAGGGAGAGGGCCGAAGTCAAAGCGATCCGCGACGCACTGGCAGCCACAACCGGCAACATCACCCAGGCCGCAAAACTGCTCGATGTGAGCAGGCCGACACTCCACGATCTCTTAAAGAAACACCAAATGGCCAGTCGTGCATAATAGGAAGGGTTGAGGCGCTGAGACAGCCCGTAATGATCCTGGGTGGGCGGGACCGTAAACCAGTTCGACGACGGACGTGGGAACGGCAGGCCGGAACTGGCTGGCGGGTGAGGGCTTCCGACTGCAGAAGATTGGCAGCATCTCCCTCTTACGGCTTCGCTCCAGATAGGACGATCTGCAATCATCAGCGGCCGACTACGCTGCCTTTTATCGCCGAAGGGTCGGAATGAACTGGAGGGCGGAAGTGAAGTAAAGGCAGAGCCGTTTCCGGTCCTGCCTTAAAGTGTGCGAGAAGTCCTTGCATCACAGCGGTGTTGTTGTCCTCAGGTCTCCTCGCAGGCGAAACCATCCTTGCCAATTAACCGCGAACTTTCTTTCTGAGTTTCGATCCAGCAAGGCCGACGAGTCCTGACCCAAGGAGGAGGATCGTGCCGGGCTCCGGAACAGGATTCTGCACCGGAACTTGATTGTAATCCCCAGACAGATTTATTGTATATAAATTGAATCTGTCTTCGCCGGTCGTGGTTTCTCGGAACGCCAGATACAACGTCCAGGTTTCCAACCCACCCGGAGGAACAGTCGGGAGTTGGGAACCGGACAAAGCAAACCCGGCGGTATACTGAGTGTTATTGGAACCACCAGTCAACCGACCGAGGGAAAAATAGTCGAGAGTTGTACCTGGAGTAGGAACTCCACCGGTGTTGGATCCCCAGGCAGCCCACACTTCGCCGTTTCCGTTCGAAACGTTCGAGTATGTGATGGAGAGCGTAGCGGAATTGAAGCTGGAAAGGAGAGGATCGAAAGCAACCATTTGGGGAAAGACGCTGCTGTAAAACCCGTCCTCAGTATTTTTGCTGTTGAATCCCACCTCAAGACCGCCATAATTATTAGTAGTGCTAAACGGCACGGCAAAACTGCTCCCGGTCCCGATAAGCACCACTGCGAGTGCGATGCAGCAGATGGTCCTCGTTTTCATGGCACTATCTCCTTCTCCTCCCCCCACAGAAGGCTTAGATCTGAGGGGGGATATAATCAATTGCAGCAGTTTAACTACCAGTGTTTATACAATTTTCCGAGTTGCCCTCGACTATCGTTTACGTCCTCGAACTGCAACCCCGAGCAAACCTGCGCCCAAGAGAAGGATTGTTGCAGGTTCGGGAACGGGCGCGGTTGTTGCTGTTGCCGGAGAATATTCTCCCGAGAGCATAGCTTTGTCGATAAATATGACATCTAGCCCTCGAGTCGTCTCCGTGAGTCTGATGGCCAAACTCCACGGTGAGGTCGATTCCATAATATTGATAAGGTCATTACCAAGAGCAAAGGTATCAGTAAACCACGGGCTATTAGTAAGTATGGATCCACT
>JALOPA010000734.1 GCA_025454125.1 Thermodesulfobacteriota bacterium | reverse complement strand
CGTCCGTCCGCTCGAAGCTCTTCCCGATGTACCGAAACGTCATTCTTCCTCACCTGTGTTCGCTGGTTGCTCAAAAAGGCTCAGATGCCGGGCCTCTTGAGAAAGTGACGAGTGACACGTGACGAGTCACGAGTGAGAAGTCCATGTTTCGTTCTTGTCACTTGTTACTTGTCACTTGTCACCTCTCTTCAGCACCCTGTCAAGAACCTTTCTCTTCCCTTCGATACGGCTTCAGCAGTCCCGCAGGCACCGACGCTTTTCGGGACACGCTCACCAGCGCTACGATGGTGAGAAGGTAGGGAATCATCAGAAATACGTGGAAGGAGAGCTTGAACCCCAGGCCCTGAAGCCTGAGCTGAAGCCCGTCCAGGCACCCGAAGATCAGAGCGCCCAGGGTTCCTTTCACGGGATCCCAGTTCCCGAAGATCACCATGGCGATCGCCACCCACCCCCTGCCGCCGATCACGTCGATGAGGAACATGTTCTGGTGGGCCAGGGTGAGGAATGCCCCGCCCACCCCCATGAGCGCTCCGCCCGCCACCAGGCAAAGCGTGCGGGTCAGGGCCACATTGACCCCCACCGTGTCCGCCACAATGGGGTTTTCACCCACGGTGCGGATCTTGAGCCCCACATTGGTCTTGTAGAGCAGAAGCGAAAGGACCGGGACCAGGACCCAGGCGATGTAGGTGAGGGTGTACTGTTTGAAAAGCCCGGGACCGATGACCGGAATCTCCGAGAGCCAGGGAATGGCCACCTGCTGAAAAGGCTTCACCGTGGGAGGAACCGTGGGGGACCCGAAGTGAAGCCGGTAGATGAACATGGCCAGCCCTGCGGCAAACAGGGTGATCCCGAGACCGGAGACGTGCTGGCTCAACCCGAGGTGAACCGAGAGAAACGCCATGAGCAGGCCGAACGCCATGCCCACCAGCGCGGCCATGAGCACACCGAACCAGAGCGACCCCGTGGAAATGGAAACCAGGAACCCGGTCATGGCGCCCATGAGCATGATCCCCTCGATGCCCAGGTTGAGCACGCCGGAGCGCTCCGCAAGGATCTCACCCAGGGTGGCAAAAATGATGGGGGTCGCCATTCTCATCATGGCGCCGATCAGTCCTGAGATAAAGGCCGCTTCGAGAATCTGGTCCATCATTTGCGCACCACCTTCACCCGGTACTCCGTGAAAAGAAGGAAAATGAGCATGATCATGAGGGCCATGCCCTGGATCACCTCGGCAATGTAAACAGGCACGCCGGTCATGCGGCTCATGGTTTGCGCGCCCACGATGATGATGCTGAAGAAGAGAGAGGAGAAAAGCACGCCCACAGGGTGCAGGTTGCCCAGCATGGCGATGACAATGCCCGAATACCCGTATCCCGGCGAGAGGTCCATGATGAGACGGTACTGGAGCGCGCAGAGCTCTCCTACGCCGGCAAGGCCTGCAAGTCCGCCCGAGATCAGGGCGGTCCACAGGATCACCGCGTTCGTGCGGATCCCTCCGAAGTGGGCGGCCCGGAGGTTCATGCCCACGGCCTTGTTCTGGTACCCGAAGGTGGTCTTGTTGTTGATGAACCAGATGACCAGGACGGCGAGGAGGGCGATGAGCACGCCTATATGGAATCGGGACCGGGGCATCAGAATGGGATACTTGGCCGCGGCGATGATTTCCGAAGACCTGGGCCAGCTGGACCCGGGTTGTTGCAGGGGACCGAAGAGCAGAGCCCCCATGATGTGAATCATGACGTAGTTGAGCAGAAGGCTGGAGACCACATCGTCCACTTTCAGCTTGGTCTTGAGAAGAGCTGGAATAAAGGCCCATAGCCCGCCTGCAAGAAACCCCGCCCCGATGACCATGGGCAGGACCAGGAAGGCCGGAACGCCTTTGAGGGAGATCCCCAGCACCGTGGCGGTGAGCGCTCCTGCGAGAAGCTGGCCTTCGGCGCCGATGTTCCAGAACTTGGCCCTGAAGGCAAAGGCCACGGCAAGGCCCGTGAGAAGCAGGGGGCTCGCTTTGACAAAGGTTTCGAGCAGGTTGAACCGGGTGCCTAGGGCGCCGTAGAACAGGTAAAAGTAGGACTTCCAGAGCTCGCCGCCCGCCAGAAGAATGGGGATGGCGGAGAGGATAAGGGTCGCCACCACCGCGGCAATGGGAATCACGATTCTGGCCCAGCCGGGCAGGGGCTCCCGGACGCTTCCCCCACCGCGGCTTCCCCCATCACCTCCCCTTCGAAAAGCACGGCGATCCGGTCGCTCAGGGCGAAGATCTCGTCCAGGTCTTCCGAAATGAGCAGGACAGCCGCCCCGCGCTCCCTCTCTTCCAGGATCCTCTGATGCACGTACTCCATGGCGCCCACGTCCAGGCCGCGCGTGGGCTGGCTGGCGATCAGGACCGCGGGTTTGCCCGCCAGCTCCCGAGCCAGCATGACCTTCTGGAGGTTTCCTCCGCTGAGGCTCTTGGCCTCGGCGTGTGGGCCGGCAGTCTTGATGCCGTAGGCCCTGATCAGCTCCTCGCTGAAGCGCCGGATCCTCTCGAAATTCAGCAAGCCTCCGCGCTGGAACTCCGGAGAGACATGATTTTCCAGAATGAGGTTCTCTTCCACCGTGAGATCCATGAGAAGGCCCGTCTCGATCCGGTCCTCCGGGATTCTCCCCATTCCCAGACGGATGGCGGACACCGGACTCCCCGGACGGAGAGCCCGGCCTTTGATCTTCACGCTTCCCTGCGTCGCCTCCCGGATTCCGAATAGAATCTCGGCCAGCTCCCTCTGGCCGTTTCCGGAGACCCCGGCAAGGCCCAGGACCTCGTTTTTGCGAACCGCAAGGCGGATCGCCTTCAGGGCCGGGAACTTCTTGTCGTTCAGGGCATGAAGATTCTCGATCTCCAGCACAGGCTCTCCCGGCTCCATCTTTTTCTTCTCCAGCTTTTCGAGCAGCTCCCGGCCCACCATCAGGTTGGCCAGTTCCCTGAGCGTCGTGTCCTTTGTCTTCTTTTCCGCCACCACCTCGCCGGCCCGGAGCACGATGATCCGGTCGGAAAGGCTCATCACCTCATGCAGCTTGTGCGAGATGAACACCACGGATCGCCCTTCCTGAACGAGGGATTTCAGGGTCCTGAAGAGGTCCTCCGCCTCACCCGGCGAAAGCACGGCTGTGGGTTCGTCCATGATGAGGATGTCCACGTCCCTGTAAAGCGCCTTCAGGATTTCGACCTTCTGCTGCTCTCCCACGGACAGGGTCCAGATCTTCGCATCCGGGTCCAGCTGCAGTCTGAACTTTTTCTGAATCTGGAGAAGTTTTTCCTTCGCGGACTTGAGATCCAGGAACAGGCCTTTTCCGGTATCCGTGCCGATGATCACGTTCTCAAGAACCGATTGTGATGGGACCAGGGCGAAGTGCTGGTGGATCATTCCCACGCCGCGGCAGATGGCATCCTTCGGACAGGTGAGGTCCACCTTGTCGCCCTTGATGAAGATCTCGCCCTCGTCGCAGGCATAATACCCGAAGAGGATGTTCATCAGGGTGGTCTTCCCTGCTCCGTTTTCCCCGAGAAGCGCACAGATCTCCCCCCGATAGAGGCGAAAAGAGATCCCCTTGTTCGCGGCCACGTTGAGGAACCGCTTCGTGACGGAGAGCATTTCAACGATGGGTTGGAGAGCGGTCATCGTGGGACACGCCTGTCAAAAACGGAATGGCCACCACAGAGACACAGAGGGCACAGAGAAGAAGCATTTTTTCGTCTATCGGGAGATACCGATAGACGAAAATGATCTCTCCAATGAATTCAAGCGCCCATCGTCTTGGGACAGGATATTCTTGTTTGTCCCGCCGGAGGCGGGACAAACAAGAGATCTTCTCTGTGTGCTCTGTGCCTCTGTGGTGAAATGGGTTTTAAAAAAAGAAGCCCGGCTGAAGGCCGGGCTTCCTCGGGCCTTAGTCCGAAACCGGGGGCTGTTCGTCGATGGGCACACGGAAAGTGCCGCTCAGGATCTTCTTTTCCAGATCCTTTACCTCGTTCATCACGGCCTCGGGCAATTTCTTCTCGAATCCGTGGAAGGGCGCAAGACGGGCTCCGCCCTTGGCCATCATGGACCATTCCCCGAGGTCCATGGACACCCAGGCTTTCTTCTTCACCATCTCAATGCTGAACTTGATGGTGGGATACATGTCCCAGACCGGCCCGGTAATGACCACTTCCGGAGCCAGGGCGTTCTGGTCGGACATGTTGCCGAAAGCCAGGATCTTTTTCTCTTTGCACGCTTCAAAGACGCCGAAGCGCTCGGCATAGATCAGGTCCGCACCGGCTTCGATCTGGGCGATGGCCGCCTCCTTGGCCTTGGGAGGATCGAACCATCCGCCGATGTAAGAGATCTTTACCTTGACTTTGGGATTGACCTTCAGGGCGCCGGCCTTGAAGGCATTGACCAGCCGGTTGACCTCGCCGATGGGAATGGCGGCCACGACACCCAGGACATTGGATTTGGTCATCCTGCCGGCGATCACGCCGCAGAGATAGGCCGGTTCATGAATCCAGTTGTCGAACACGGAATAATTCGGGGCCACGGGGCCGAACTCGGATCCGAAAGCGAAAGCGATCTTCGGGTAATCCTTGGCCACGCGTCGCGAGGGTTCCTCGCCCGCCAGGAAGGCGTCTCCCACGATGAG
>JALOPA010000733.1 GCA_025454125.1 Thermodesulfobacteriota bacterium | reverse complement strand
GGGCAGTTCTACAAAGACGATTTCTTTCTCAGAACGGACTATGCCCTGGTCGTGCTCAACAGGAACAACGAGGTCCTGGTGAGTTTCGCCGATCACACGCGGCCGAGTTACGCCGCTCTTTTCGCTTTTATGCTGGAAGGCATTGAGGGAGCCAATCTCTTTATCTGCGAGGATTACAAAACCGACGAGGACGGAAGCATGGTCTGCGATGAAGAGGATGGAAGCACGACCGCTGCCATCATCTGGGATCAGAAGGAGCGTTATTACACCATGCTCAAACGGAAAGTCGAACACATCGTGATTCGAAGGACCAGAAAACCCCCTGTTAAATAGCTCGCCAAGTCAGGCCGCTTATATCCCCCATCTTCCTTTTTTCGCAACAGTTTAGCTCGTTGAAATAAACACAGAAAAATGCCGAAGCTCGGTCGGAATTGACAATTTTTGTATTTTCGTCCGGCTGTGCTCTTCAATCCCTGGGGCCGCTTTTCCCGGCTTCCACAACCTATAGCTTTTTCGTGAATGGAACAGGTTTTGCTTCCTTGTTTCTTGAACAACGAAGGCTAGTTAGGCAAATTAGCCGGTTCGCTTTTCTGAAGGGCCAAATTCGACACGAGCTCTCTCTCGTGCGCATAGGAGCCACGGGCAGGTGGATTTTTCTGCGCCGCCCCTTTGTGCATGCAGGGACCGGGCCTTGCCATACGCCTCACGACGGAAACAGCAGACGGTACCGAAGGGATACTGAAAAGAATGGGAAAGAACCTCAGCGCCTTCCTCCAGTGGCAGCCGAATGTTTCTTTGATTCAAAGGATGGGATGGCCCATGGCTTTCCGGTATGTCTCTTTGCTGGGAAGCCTTTACTATTTCATCCGTGCCCACGAAAAACGAAAGATCATTGAAGCCATACAGGAAACCTTTGCAGCGACCAAGCGCTCACAGGAAATCAGGACAATAACAAGGAACGTGTTCAAGGGGATCTTGCACCACTATTGCGAGAAGCTTTTCAACGCCTATGAGTCCGTACCCAACCTCAAAGCCTTTTTCGACCAAAGCATCGAGGCGCCTTCCCTGCACAAAATCGACGACGCCCTGAGGCAGAGAAAAGGCATTCTGTTTGTCACCGGCCATTTCGGAGGAATCGAGTACATCCCCATCTTTCTTTCACTTCGAGGCTACCCCATCTCGGTGATCATCAAGTGCGCTACGGATCATTTGAAAGAACGGCTCCACGCAAGAGCCAGGGACCTCGGCATCAGGGTGATTGATGCCCAGCAGGAGAACATCCTGGGCGCCGTCCTCCGTGACCTCAGAGAGAACCGGGTAATTTTCATTGAGTGTGACGAGATTGAGGAATGGAAGCCGTCCCGCGCGGAAAAGATTTCCTTCCTGGGCAAAAAAATCGGTGTGGACAAAACAATCAACCTGATCCAGCGCCGCTCAGGCGCTCAGATTGTCTTCGGCCTTCTTCACAGAGTGTCGCTGGAAAGGTATTCTTTCATCATCCAATCCTGACCGATGGTATCAGTGGAAAAAGTTCTCGGAAGTTGAAGCTCCCTCAAAGGCACCGCTCCGATCCGTCAAATCCCGGGGCATGAGCGCCTTCCAGGGCGCTCCCCTGCCCTACTGAGGCTTGTGAAATTTTTTGCCGATTAAGAGTACAAAAGTTCCCATTTTCGGAAAAATTTTCCCCTCTCTGCGCTTCTGCTCCGTGGTCAAACTATTTTAAGCATCCGAAGTCGGGGCATTCCCGGAAAACCCAAAACCGCTGCTTTCTGTCATTCAAGCGCAAGCGAGAATCCAGTGTTTCCAGACCCTTCCAAACTCCCGTCGGAGTTTATCCGCCTCAGGTGGGCGGGAGTGACGATGGGATGGTTTTTGAAGAAAGCGCCATGTTGTTGAGGCCGTCCGTGGACCGGTCAGCGTGGCAGATATCTTGCAGTCCTAAACAGTGGAAGGATGTGAGGCTGGCCATGACCGACTTGATTCTCAGTCAGTTCAGGTCTCTCTCCAAGCAGGAGCTCCATCAGATTCTGAAACGGGAGGCGATCGAGATGCATGGAACGAGTCCCGAATCATTGTCTGCTCCTCGGGGCTCTCCTCCATCGGCGCGCTGGCGCCGAGTGATTTTCTACCGTTTGCAGATCCCCTCGTTCTTGCAGAGAAGGCTGTTCCGAAACCCCGCTTGATCCCATCCCGACTGCGACAAGGATACCTTCGAAGGGCAAACCTGAAATCCAAAATTCGAATTCTCTAAACCAGATATCCCCCGAACGAGAGCGGTGATGATGTCTTTTGTATTTGGTGCATTTGTGTTTCGAGTTTCGGACTTCGGATTTGCCTTTGGGGGTTTCTCTTGAAAACCGAAGGAAGGCGATTAATTTTGTCTTGATCTAATGAAGCAAGGCTTGTGCATGGAGGTGACACGGATGGAAGAGCAACACAGGGATGCCGAAGCCGAGAGAGCGGCCATGGAGCAGCTTCAGGCTCAGCTGAAGTCGATCTTCAAGGATTTGCCGCAGGAAGTTTCGCTCATTCTCTTCACTCAACCCGGGAAAAACGATGTGTTCAGCGCAGCCTGCCGGTTTCTGGTGAGAGCCGTTCGGGAGGTGACTCCAAAAGTCACGCTGCGCGAGTACGACCTCAAGCACGCCATGGCAAAAAAGCTGAATGTCACTCGCGCTCCCACGCTGGTTCTGGAGCCGGACCGGTACAAAGTCCGCTGGCTGGGTGCGCCCATCGGGGAGGAGGCCAGGACCTTTGTCGAAGCGGTCTTGATGATGGGTAACCGGTCGGGCGGCCTTAGCCAGGAGTCCCTCAAGGTGCTCAAGAAAATCGGCTCGCCGAGGGAGGTGAAGGTCTTTGTGAGCCCCTCCTGCCCCTACTGCCCCCAGCAGGCGGTGAACGCGCTGAAGGCGGCCGTGGAAAGACCGGACCTCGTCTCCCTCGAAATCATCGATATCCAGGCCAATCCGGATCTGGCAGACCAGTACTCCGCTCAGAGCGTGCCCCAGACCTATGCGAATGAAGTCCTGGTTGCCCAGGGCGCTCAAGCTGAGGAACTCTTCATGCTTTCCCTCGACAGGATGGAGCAGCAGACGATCTTCATTCCCGACAGCGACGCCCAGGAAGTCGAGGCCGACCTCGTGATCATCGGCGGAGGCCCGGCCGGCCTCACCGCCGGAATTTACGCCGCGCGCAGCGGCCTGCGCTCCGTAGTCATCGAAAAAGGAGCCCTGGGAGGACAGGTCGCCACAACGCCCGTGGTGGAGAATTACCCTGGGCTGACCCAGGTCGGAGGAAAGGCGCTGGTGGACCTCATGGCCAACCACGCGCTTCAATACACAAACATCTTCCAGGGCGAAGAGGTGATGGATATCCGGCCCGGAGATCCCATCACGGTCCTCACGAGCAGAAGGCGATTCCTGACCAAAGCCGTGCTGCTGGCCACGGGCGCCAGCTACAAGCACCTGGGCGCCCCAGGGGAGTCAAGACTCTCAGGCCACGGGGTGAGCTATTGCAGCACCTGCGATGGTCCACTGTTCAAGGGGAAGAAGGTCGTGATTGTGGGAGGTGGAAACAGCGCGGTCACTGAAGCGCTCCACCTTCACAATATCGGCGTCCAGGTGACCATCGTTCACCGCAGGGATTCGCTCCGAGCTCAGGAACACCTGACCAAGAACGTCTTTGAGAACAAGATCCCTGTTATCTTTGACACGGAGATCAAAGAGATTCGGGGCAAAGACCGGGTCGAGGACGTGCTTCTTTACAATGTGCGAACCAAAGAAACAAAGCCCATGAAGGTGGACGGGGTCTTCATCGCCATCGGGTACACCCCAACGGTAGAGCTCGCCAAGAAACTGGGCATCGCGCTCACCCCTGAAGGCTACATCAAGCGGGATGCGCACCACCGGACCAACATCCCGGGCATCTACTCGGCAGGGGATGTGGAAGGAGGGTACAAGCAGATCGTCACAGCCACGG
>JALOPA010000732.1 GCA_025454125.1 Thermodesulfobacteriota bacterium | reverse complement strand
AGCACCTTGAGGATCGCTTTGCGCCGGG
The DNA here is from genome assembly GCA_025454125.1 of Thermodesulfobacteriota bacterium. The sequence continues at coordinate 2,661 of JALOPA010000732.1, read as the reverse complement.
CCGGCGAGTCAGGGATCCACTGCCCCTCATATTGGGGAAACATGAGGATGCCGTCATCATTCATGACCTGGATGCCCTTGACCCTGGGATAAAGGCTCAGGGTTTCCTGCATCTTTTCCTGCATAAAACCCCATGCGCCGCTCTGCATGCTCCCCGAGGTGTCGATGATGAACACGATGTATTCAGCCGCTTCATTTCTTCCGTGAGCTCCTGAAGCGCCCTGGCGAGTTTCCCCTCGATGATGTTCTGCACTTCGCTGTTCTGCCTGGAGGCGGCGAACTCCCCCTCGATCCGTGAGAGATCCCCCTGCAGCCTGGCCAGGTTGCGCTTTTCTTCGGAAAGCTGCTCCTCTTTGCTCTTGAGCCGGCGGTTGAGAACCTCTGTCTCTCCTCTGAGCTCATGGAGCGTCTGTTCGAGGCGTAAGATCTTGCCCTCCAGGTCTTCTCGAATCTCTTCCATGACCACGGGCGCACCGAACTTGGAGAGCACAAACAGGAGAATGAGGGCCCCGAACCCACAGGAGATGCAATCCAGGAAGGAAAGGCTGAATGTCTCCATCCCTCTTTTGCTTTTTTTCATGGCCAGTCCCTCGAAGGGCAGATAAAAGAACCCCCTGTGAAGGTGGCTAGTCGCCAGAAAGAGCTCGCGGCTCCCGGGTCTCCCTCCATCGGGTACAGGATAATGTTCACCGGGACTTTCGAGGGGAGCAGGCGGAGCGCTTCATCGAAGAGCCTCAGCCTTGTTTCGCCTGAGACTTTGCCGCCCCATGGCCTTTCAGCCCCCATGGTGGGGAGACCGTCGGTGAGGAGAAAGATATTGTCAGGGCCGGGATCCATGAGCCGAAGAGCCTCAAAAGCGTTGTGAAGGCTGGTCCCCTTTTCCGGTACGGTCTGTTTCATGCGGCGGACGACTTCATCGAGCTGTTTGACGTCGGCCGCATCCAGCCATCGATTCCGGGTGTTTGGGATGGCCGGTCCCGCTGTTTCATTGAAGAAGTAGATTTGGAATTTTGCACTTTGAGGGAGCTGGGTCGTCAGCCAGTCCACCGACGACACGACCTGACGCCATTTCCCCGAGGAGAGTTTTGCGGATTCAGGCAGGTTGCGCCTGCGAATGACTCCCACGATGGTCTCATCGAGCATGCTCGCGGACACATCGACGAGAACAAAAATATGCTTTCCCCCCATCTTGAGATCGGTCAGGTACTGGCGGTCTCCCTGGCCGGGAAAGGGCCGAAGCTTGGACCCGAAATCCTCTGCGGATTGCCCCCCTCCCGGCAGGCGCTTGAGGTCTTGCTCAAGGGACTGGAGATCCGCTTTCAGCTTGTTGATGTGTTCTTTGAGGGCCAGTGTGTCATTCTCGTAGAACGCCGTCTCCTTGCTTTTCTGTTCGATCGTGTGGATCACTTCCCGCGACAGGCCCTGCGTTTTCACAGTTTCTCGATCGATTTTCTCGGCCGTGTTCCGGGCCTGGACCAGGTGTTTCCGGCCCTCCAGCACCTCTTGTTCCATGCGCTCCACCTCTGATTTCAGGTTTTGGGTGACCTGGTGGCGTTCAGAGGTGCTTCGGGCATTGGCAATGACAAACAAAAGGATAATGGCCCCAAGGCCGCAGCAGATGCAGTCTATGAAAGAAAGGCTGAAGACACTTAGGCTTCTACGCTTCATCTTTTTTCAGGCAGGCAATGAGTTGGAGGGTCTCCTCTGATTCACCGGTCTGGATCTTCTGGCCAAGGCTCAGCTGTGCCGAGCCCGTGATCTTCACGCCGTCCAAAAGGGTGCCGGAGCGACTGAGGTTCGTGACCAGGACCTGTTCACCCTCTCTCCTGATCGTGCAGTGCCTTGAAGCAGGGTCTTCACCCTCCTTCAGGAGGTGAACCTGGGTCCTCCCCTTTTCGGTGCTGATCACCAGAGGGGAGTCTGAAATAGGGTAGGCGACGGCTCGATGCAGCACATGGGTGGGAAGCCGTTCACGGTCTTGAGGGGAGTCCACAGATCTCTTGGCTCTTGGGGAAACCCCGTGCCACGGCCGGCTGTCCAGGAGGGCAACGCCGCTTCTACCGGACTGAGCTTCGAAGAGGTTCGAGAGCTTTGCCGCACCTTTTGCGGCCGCCCCCGGCTCCAGGGCAAAGAGGCGCGTGTGCGGCAGCGCGGCCAGGCTCTCTTTCCACCCTGGAATGCGGGTGACCCGGTGGGTGACCCAAAGGGCCGTCGTCGCATCCCGCAGACCCGCTTTTGTTCGCATGGACTCAACGGCTCCCGCCACATCCGCGAACACGGGGCCGCTCTTTTCCGTGAAAAGATCCCTGGTGAGGGTCACGGCATGCCTGTGAAGACCGGATTTCATTTCGAACGGCACAGACTCCTGGTCCTGGAGTTGGGCGAGGACAGCAGGAAGCCGGTCATGGAGTTCCTGCTCTGAGGAGGCTTCGTAAAGGGGATCGAAGCGGGTCTTTTGCACAAACTCTTTGGCAATGGATTTCTTCCATTCGGAGACAAGCTCGCTCAACCCTCTCGCTTGAAGGGACACGGTCTCTGTCCGGGTGAGTCGCTCCCCTGGTTCCAGAAGAGTGATCACCGCTCGATGGAGAGACAGATCCACGTGGACGATCAGGTCAAAGTCAGCGGGTTCCACTGCGGAGGCAACCGCGAGGGTGACGAA
>JALOPA010000049.1 GCA_025454125.1 Thermodesulfobacteriota bacterium | reverse complement strand
GGGGAAAGACAAGAAAATGCCGCTGGACAAGACCATGCTGCTGGACACGGCCAAACAGAGAGAACTGCTCGCCAAACAAAAAGTAGCGCCCTCGACCGCCAAGATCCCGGAGAAGGTTGGGGTGATCAGTTTCATCGATGATTCGGGTCTTGGGGAAATCGAGCTGTCGAAAAAGCTGACCAAGATCGGCAAAGCCGACACCTCTGAAATCAAACTGTCGGGTCTCCTCATGGGGGCGACGGCGGCGACCATCAGCCGAAGGCCCGCGGGCTATGCCATCAGCTTTGCGGGCGGAATGACGAAGCTGAAAGTGAACGGGTCGGTGGTCAAGGACAGTGTTCAGCTAAACGATTTTGACACCATAGAAATCGGGTCGTACAAGTTCCAGTTCTATCAGAAGGAAGTGAAAAACGCGTGACAGACCCTGCCCGACCGGGGTCCGAGACAGGGTTGAGCTTTTGCAGAAGAGGTTGACGCCGAGGGATCACTCCTCGGTCTCGCCTCTTCTCTTTTTTTTGAACTCTGCCAGAACATCCTCGATCTGCTCTTTCGTGAAGGTTTTGCCGCACTGGGTGCACTGAAACAGTTCATCGGTCAGCTTGTCATAGATGAGATCGTCCGAGAAGTTGACGCCGTAGAATCGAATGGAAAAACTGTGGATTCGTGTGAAGTTCTTGTTCTGGCATCCGTCACAAAGAAAATAGTCGTGAGACACCTCCATCGCTCGCCTCCCTGAATACTCCTGTCATGGTGTGATCTCGTCTTTTACCCGCTCTTGAAAACAATGGCAAATCTTTTGTATTGTGAAAAATCCTTTCCCTTCCCTCGCCTTCGCCAGGATGCCGCGTGCTCCTGCACCGGGAGGAATGGCGAGAGGCGACCGCGGCGCAGCCCGAAGGGCGAAGCCGGGTGGCTTCGGCGGAGTTCCGCCGGGCGTTTCCTCTAATGCGTCGCGCACCCGCGCGGGAAGCTTCACCAGATCGGGATCGTATCCAAGCGCTTTCTTCGGCGGATGGCTTCCAGCAGCCCTGCCGTGCCTGTCATCATGTGGTCGCCGAGGGGAGTGCCGGGCCGAATGGGCAGGCGGCTGTTTTCAACGAGGCCGCGTTTCGGGCCTGTGGCCACGATGGTTTCAATTCGGTCAAAACCCAACCCCTTGCGCACGTAAGCTCCATGGCCGCCTTGCTGCAGAATGCTTTCATGGGCCAGCTGTCCCTCGGCAAGCTCTCGGACAAGGGATTCCAGTCTGTGCAGGGTGATATCGCGCGTGTGATACTCGAAAAACCCGGCGATTTCCCCATGCTCCAGAGCAGCCCCCAGGGTGTGGGAGGTGGCAAGATCCAGCACAAGGATTCTCTCGTTGGAACGGATCTGAGGGTCGAGCGTCCCGCCGAGAATGGCGGCCATGCCGCTGTCCATGACGTAGATTTCGCGGCCGGGGAGTTGGGTGGCGCTTTCTGCGATGGCCCTGAGTCGGTTAAGAGGCGGAGGAATTTCTTCTCTGCTGTAGAGGAGGGCATGAGGAAAAGGATCCCTGTCCAGCTTCGATTTGAAGAAGCTGTGGCGGAAGTCGAGATGGGACACGCCATGGGGAGGCCTGCCGTGGTCTTGAGCGCAAACACCCACAACGTCGAAGGAAAAGGGCACACCGAAGGCTTCCACAAGACTCCGCAGTCGGGGGATCTCCAGATCGCCGAGGGTGAGGGTGCTGTAACGGCCGGTGGCCCAAAGCGAAGCCGCCTCGGCTTCATCGATCACCTGGATTCCAGAGGCCCTCACTCTTTCGAGGTGGTGATGAAGGGTCAAAGCCGCAGAGGGCGTCATGAGCACCTGGGAGCTCTTGGCCCGTGCAGTCAGGATTTCCGAGACAGGCCCTCCCCCCATTTCCGTGCCGCGCACCAGAAGGTTCCCCTTCAAGCGCTGCGCTTGTTCCGCCACAGTCCGGACCGGGGATTTGACAACCGCTTTGTAGTGAAGCCCTGCTTCATCGTCATAGTAAAGGATGTCCAGGGTCCCGGCCCCGACATCCAGCAACAGGAACTTGCTCATCGATCCAGCTCTCCTTGAGCCGAGTGTGGTGGTCCAGCCGCATTCTCCACGCCGTCATCCCGGCGAACCCGCCTGAGGACAAGAGCCGGGGTCCAGAAGTCCTTGGTGCCTCTGGATTCCGGCCTTTGCCGGAATGACACAAAAAGGAGGTTTCCTGAAAGACGGCCACGCTTGGATTTTGGCAGAGGTTACCACTTTGGCCCTAAATGTGGTAGATTATGTTTTCAAGATTCTGTTCAGTCCAATTGAACTCGGGTAGGGCAGGGAAGGAAATGGCCGATTTGAAGGCGCCGGCTGAGGGGTTGGCTGAGTTTGTTCGTGAGTTCCTGGGGAGGCCCGGGTCGTTCAGCCCCATCGCCGGAGACGGCTCCAAGAGGATTTTCTGGAGAGTCGGTGATCCCGAATCGTGTGGGTCCTGCATTGCCATGGAAAACTCTCCCATGGATGATTTCTCGATACGGGAAAATGCCGCTTACGTGCACATCGGGAAACACCTTCGAAACAAAGGGCTGCCTCTGCCTGAGATCTTTCGCTTTGACCTGGACAAGGGGTGGTTTGTGATGGAGGACTTCGGCGATGTCAGCCTCCAGATCGCCTGCGAGGGGGCAAAAGACAGAATTCAGCTCTATGAGCCTGTGGTGGAGATTCTTTTTCAGCAGCAAACCAGGGGCTCAGAGGGATTTGACACCTCGTGGACCTGCCAGACCAGGACCTACGACCGCCGGGTCATGCGACGCTACGAAGTGGACTACTTCAAGGAAGCGTTTCTGGGAACGTACCTCGGAATGAGGGAAGAGGGGCCTGAACTGGAGGCCAGCTTCGAGCACCTCATCGGTGAAGCGGGCAAAGCAGAGAATCCCTTTTTCCTTCACCGCGACTTCCAGTCCAGAAACATCATGATCCGGGGCCAGAAAATCGGAATCCTCGACTGGCAGGGCGGTCGGCTCGGGCCTTTAGCCTATGATTTGGCTTCCCTGCTGATTGACCCTTACACCCGCCTGTCCACCAGAGAACAGGAGGAGATCTTCGACGAATATTTTCAACTCCTCAAACGCCATCTTCCGACCCGCGCGGCTTCCTTCGAAAAATCCTTCCCCTACCTCGCGATCCAGAGGAATCTCCAGATTCTGGGGGCTTTCGCTTTTCTCACCAAGGTTCGAGGAAAGACGTATTTCGAGGAGTACATCCCCGCCGCCTTGTTATCTTTGAGACACCTGCTCGATGAAGTCCGGGACAAGAACCTCTCCGGGCTGAAGGACCTGGTGAATGCTCTTCCGGATTCTCTCGCCCGGGTTGCTAAATGAACATGTTGAGCTTGGCGGCTTTCGCCAGCTTCATGTAGTCCTCAGCCGTCATGATCTCGACGCCGTCTATGAAGGCGTCTTCGCTCAACCCCATCATGTCGACCGTCATCTTGCAGGCCACGAACTTCACCCCCTCGGCCTGAGCCATGTCCATCAGGTCCTCGATCGCCGGGATTCCCGCCTTTTCAACCTTCTTTTTCATCATTCCGGTGGCCATGGAGGCCATCCCGGGGATGGCGCCCATAAAGCCGGGCATCTGAAACTTGATCTTCTTGGCCCAGCCCTTCCGAAGGGCATTCAACCCCATAAAGGTGAAAAAGATTGTAGACTCCATTCCCAAGCGCTTCGCATTGATCGCCAGGAGAAGAGGAGGATAAACCCCGTCCATGGTGTCTCTGGCGCAGATGAAGGTCGCCTGTTCTGGAGGTTGTTCCTGTTTTTGTTCCACGGTTTTTGCTGATGCTACCATTTTTGTTTCTCCTTTCCCAACGGACTAGCATTTCTTAAGGCAATGGAGCACCTGAATGACTTCAGGGCTGTCCACGCCGTAGTAGACGGATTTCCCGGCTTTTCTCGATTTCAGAATGCCTCTGGCCTTCATCAGGGAAAGCTGCTGAGAGGTCAAGGACTGGGACGTGCCGAGGGATTCCTGGATCTCCCCTACGGTCATCTCGCGGGCCTGAAGGAGTTCCGCGATTCGGAGCCTCGTGGGATGAGCCACCGTTTTGAGGATATCCGCCGCGCGTTGCACTTTTTCCCAGTCGAGGAGAATCGGTTTTGATTTAGGCATCGGGTCTCCTTAGAATTTGAATATTATTATATTAACATATTTTAATATGTCAATATGTTTTTTCGGCCTCTTCGCTGTTCTGCTTTTGGAGGGACTCCCATGGCCTTTATGCGCCTCAGGCGCATTTTTCTGTGTTTATTTCAAAGAGCGAAAGGGCTGCTTTTCGGCGAGTTTACTTTCTGCTGGGAATGGGTATAATGCCCGGACGTCTGGATGAAGGAGGGCGGTGATGGGCAAGAAGCATGAAGCGCAGTCTGGTCTGATCGAAAGAGAAGACTCCGTTCTGGTGATCATTGACATGCAGGAGAAACTCTTCCCCGTGATGGCGGGAAAAGAGGACCTGGCGAACCAGGTGATCAAGCTGGTGCGGTTTGCTAAGATCGTTGGGCTTCCCGTGATCGCAACCGAGCAGGAAAAGCTCGGTCCTACCCTTTCTGAGATCAAAGGGGAGGTGCCGTCGGTTTCACCTGTTTCGAAGGTGGATTTCAACTGCTTGGGTTGCGAGGCCTTTACGAAAAGGGTCCAGGAGCTTGAGAGAAGGACTCTGGTCTTGTGCGGCATCGAAGCGCACATCTGTGTAGCCCAGACCGCACTTTACGCCGCTTCGGATTATCGGGTTCATGTGGTTGCCGACGCCGTCGCCTCCCGCGCCCCCGAGAACCGAAGGATCGCCCTGGAAAGGATGTCCCGCAGCGGGATTACGATCACCTCGACGGAGATGGTGATCTACGAGATCCTGAGGAAGGCCGGGACGGACACGTTCAGGGAGGTTCTCAAGCTGGTCAAGTAGGGGGCGCCGGATTCGGAGGAGGGGTTCATGACCGAGTGTGTTTTCTGCAGAATCGTGAAGGGCGAACTGCCGTGCTTCAAGATCTATGAAGACGAGAGGGTGCTCGCCTTTGAGGACATCAACCCCATCGCGGAAGGGCACACCCTGATCATACCGAAAAGGCATGCGGAGAATCTCTGGGAGATCTCCGGCGAGGACCTGGCCGCGATTCACCTGGCTTCCAAAAAAGTGGCGCATGCGCTCCGAGAGGTCCTGAAACCCACAGGGATTGCCGTTCTTCAGCTCAACGGCCCGGGAGCCAAGCAGGTGGTGCTGCACTATCACCTGCATCTGGTTCCACGCCTTGGCGGCGGTCCTCCACTGCCCATCACGAACTGGGATCTGCGGCCGGGAGACAAAGAAGCGATCAGGAAGACAGCGGAGCGAATCGCAGAAACCCTCAGGTCCTAGTCGGAGAGGCGTCGGCTTACCCGGGAAAAAATGGCGAAACCCCCGTCCAGCGGTTTCGCTTCAGATGTGCGGGCCGAAGTGCCGGGGATCAGGAGAAGGCTACTCCACGATCTCCACGTTCCAGTAGAGATAGTCGCGCCAATTCTCCGGGATTTGCTTGAACCCGATCGTGATCCTGATGGCGGGAACCCAGCTTGGCCGGGTCGGCTCCCGAACCAGCCTCATGGAGGCTTCGTGCGGGGTGCGCCCACCCTTCTTCCGGTTGCATTCCACGCAGCAGGTTACGATGTTCTCCCACTGGGTCCTCCCCCCCCGTGATTTGGGAATGACATGGTCATAGGTGAGGTCCTCGCTGGGATACTTGCACCCGCAGTACTGGCACTGGTAGCGGTCTCTTGAGTAGATATTCTGCCTCGAGAACCGGACAGGGCTCTTCGGTCGCTTGATCATTTGCAGCAGCCGGACCACAGATGGAAGCTTGAGCGTAAAACTCACTGAACGAATTTCACGGTTGTACTCTTCCAAAACCTCCACCTTGCCCAGACAAAGCAGGGTGACGGCCTTCTTCCAGTCAATGACCTTTAGAGGCTCATACGTGATGTTCAGAAGTAGCACGCGCTCCATAAGGACAACCCTGTAGAATGAAGTTTCCGGTTTCCGTTGCGTTCCACCGGTCAAAAATAATAGAAATTAAGAAAGAGTACAACAAAAAAATGCAGGTTTCCCCTTATATATTAGCAGGATGGCTTCTGGACGGCCGATCGGGTCCAATTCGCGAAAAGGTGATTCTGGAGACCGAGAACGGCCGAATCGCCCGGATTCGACGGGCCGTGGAGCCGGATCTGGCAAGAAAGGATCTTCTCGACCTTTCCGGCTGCACGCTCTTGCCCGGGTTGGTCGACTGCCACGTTCACCTCACCATGTCAGGGAGCGATGATCGCTCTGTCCGGGAGCGACAGCTCAGGGCCGATTTCGGTGAGGCGAAACAGATGATTCGCGAACACCTGGTGTTGAGCCTGCGCCACGGGGTGACCGCTCTGAGAGACGGAGGCGACCGTGGCGGCCACGCCCTGCGGTACAAGAGGGACTTCTTGCAGAGGAGTGGTGAAGCCCCCGAGGTGAAGGCGGCAGGCAAGGCGTGGCATGCGCAAGGAAGATACGGCAGCCTTGTGGGGCGGTCTCCTTACCAGAAGGGCTCCCTGGCACGATCCGTTTCAAAAGGGCACAGGCACGCGGACCACGTGAAGATCGTCAACTCCGGCCTCAACAGCCTGGTCGAGTTTGGGAAAGAGACCTTCCCACAATTCAAACGACAGGATCTGGAACAGGCTGTCCTCCTCGCTCACCGAAGAGGCCTCAAGGTCATGGTCCACGCCAACGGGATTCAGCCGGTGAGAGAGTCCATTGAAGCAGGGTCCGATTCCATCGAACACGGTTTTTTCATGGGCGAGGAGAACCTCAAAAGGCTCGCGGACAAACAGACGACCTGGATCCCGACAGCCTTTACCATGGAAGCCTACGCTCGGATGCTGCCGAAGAGGAGTCGCGAGAGCCAGGTGGCGAAACAAAATCTGGACCATCAGCTCGAACAGATCCGTCAGGCCAGGGAATTAGGAGTTCGTATCGCGGTAGGCACCGATGCCGGCAGCCTGGGGGTTCACCACGGAAAGGCTGTGGCAGAAGAGATGCGGCTCCTCCTGATCGCCGGCCTTGATCTCGGGGAAGCCGTTCAATGCGCCTGCTCCGGAGGAGCGGCGCTGCTCGGCCTTGAGGATCGTGCCGGATGCCTGATGCCCGGGAGCCCGGTAACTTTCGTGGCCGTGAAAGGGCGCCCGGCAAGGCTTGTTGAGGCCCTGGGCTCACCGGAGAAGGTTTGCTTCAAGGGCATTTCGATTGGGCCGTCGAGTTCAGAGGGGAGGCAAGAGCGTTGAGCCTTATCACGATCCTTCTGTGGGTGTTCGTTCTCTATCTTCTGGTCACTTTGGGTCTCACCTATCTTGTCCTTCAATTCCCGCGAAGTCCGGTGGAAGACAAGCCGGATTGGGGAACATTGACAGAAACGACCATCCCGACTGAAGCAGGGGGCGTGCTCGAAGTTTGGCGCGTGGAACCCGAAGGCGAATCCAGAGGAATCGTCGTGCTTGCACACGGGTGGGGAAGAAACCGCGACCGGATGGTCAACCGAGGCAGGATTTTCGGCCGGCTCGGGTTCACGACGATCCTGCACAGCGCACGAGATCACGGGAACTCGAGCCCTCACCCGTTCATGTGTGCGCCGAGATTCGCGGAGGACATCGAGGCCGTGCTCCGTTGGGTAAAGGAGCCCGTTCTGCTTTACGGGCATTCCATAGGGGCCGCCGCAGCCGTGATTGCGGCATCCCGAAATCCAGGCCGGGTGAAGCTCCTGTTTCTTGAAGCGTGCTATGCGAGAACCCGGGAAGCGCTGCTGAGCCTCTATCGCAGCTACAACCGGGTCTTCGGGGTGTTCTTCGCTCCCATGGTGGTGCTCTGGATGGAGATCTTCTGGAAGTGGCGATTGGAGGAGTTCAGCCCGGTCCGACTCGCGGCGGCCATCGATTGCCCCGTATTAATCATTCACGGCGAGAAGGATCAGAATTTCCCGCTCCATCACGCATGGAGGCTGCGCGACAGTTTGCCTTCAGGGAGGGCTGAGGTCTTTGTGGCTCCAGGTGCGGATCACAGCAGCTCCAGCCTTGATCCGAATTACCCCCGCACCCTAGAGCAGTTCACCAACCGGCACCTGCCCGGTAAAATCCCCCCATCCCCTCTTTAGAGGTTGTGTTTCAATGTCATTTCGAGGCTTCAGCCGAGAAATCCTGATTTCGGATGTAATGGGACTCTAGGATTTCTCCCTTCGGTCGAAATGACACAAAACAAATTACTCTATCTATGCGAGACAGCTACTCGGTTAATGGGGGATTGGACGGGACATTTGATCCTTGACATCCATCATACGGCTTCTGTACAAAAGCTCAATCGAATCGGCCATCGTTCAAAACCCAGGGAGGCAAAACCATGAAGGTCCTAGGCATTTATGGCAGTCCGCGAAAAGGAGGCAACACCGATCAACTCCTCGACAAGGTGCTGGAGGGTGCACTGTCCGCGGGCGCTGAAGTG
>JALOPA010000048.1 GCA_025454125.1 Thermodesulfobacteriota bacterium | reverse complement strand
CCCAAGAAATACCAGGCATGCCGCCAGGTGTAGTTCTGAACGATCCACGGAAAGGCGGCCCCCATGGCTGCGAAACCGAGCCCGTAGCCTGGGGAGATGATGCCGAGGGCAAGGCCTCGTTTCTTGGGCGTGAACCACCGCTGCACCACCGCGAGCACAGGGGTCCACATGCCCGTGGCTCCGACGCCCACAATCGCGTAGAAGAGGCAGGCGGTCCAGAGCGTCTGGATGGTGCCCATGAGGATGACCCCTACACCGAGAATCAGGGCGCAGGCGGTGATGACGAGCCGGGCGCCCAGCCTGTCCGTGAGGTAACCGCTGAAGGGGGTGACTGCGACATAGGCAAAGAGATAGGAATTGTAGATAGAGGCCGTGTCCGTGCGGGTGAACCCCAGGCTCCTGATCATCTCCGGCAGGACCACGCCGTAGCCGATGCGGACCGAGTAATTGATGAACAGATCGACAAAGACGGTTGCGAGAATGACCCAGGCCCAGTGAAAACCCCTTTGATCTTGAGGCGGCATATCGCATCTCCTTGTGCAAAGAGCTCTGGCACAGGCGGCAAAGACAAAGGGATTCTATCCCCGCGAAGGCGCAAAAGCAAATTGCATCCGGCGCAACTCAAAGAAAGAGCTCTGCGTTGACCGGACGGAAGAACTGAGATAGAAGACGAGAAAGCAGAGGCTCACGGCGAGAGGGTTTGGGATAATCTCAGAAGGAGGGAAAGCACATGGCAAAGACGATGAAGATGAAGCAGCTCAGTTTTTCAATGCCCAACAGGATCGGGTTGCTTTCGGAGCTATCCTCTTTCCTCACTGCGGCAAAGATCAACATCGAGGCGATTTGCGCTTACGGGATGGGCGACGAGGGATATTTCATGATCGTCACCGACAACAACGCCAAAGCCAAGAGGGTGATCTCTCAGATGGGAGCCGAGGTGACGGCGGAAGAGGTGATCGCCGTGCAGATGCCCAACAAGGCGGGACAACTGCGGCAATTAGCCAAACAAATCTCGGATGCCGGGGTCGACATCCATTATATCTATGGGAGCCCCGTGAAGGGTAAAATGACGGTGATCGTCAAGACGGCGGATGACAAAAAAGCCCTAAGAGCACTGAGCAAATAATCCCCAACTCAAGAGCCTTGTTGGTAGCGACGAAAAGGCTATTCCTCTTCGTCAGCCGGTGAGAGCGTGTCGGCAATGGCCATCAGGTCCGAGGCGACCCTGGCATGTTCAAGCGCTACAGCGATGCGCTGGGACAAGTCCATGAAAAGCAGGTAATCGTCTCTGCGGAAACCATAGGGTCTTTCAAGGGAGTCCACATAGATCACGCCGAGGATCTTGGACCGGCAGATCAAGGGGACGCACATGACGGACTCGATCTTCAACACCTTGAGAGTGTTCACAAGTTTCGTTTCGTCTTCCGTCTGCGCGTTTGAGACGACGAAAGGCATTCCGCTCTCCACCACCTGCATCACCACCGACGAACAATAGGGTGTGCCTGAGTCGGCGCGCTTCCTATTCGATTTGGATATCACTTTGTTTGCTTTTTTGCCCCCCGGATCAAGCAGGACAAAAGCGGCCCGGTCCACTCTCTTGAGGTAGTGGAACAGCTGGCCGATGATCTTCTCCAAAGTTTCTTCCACTCCGGTGTTCGCCTTGAGGAAATCCGAGAGGTTGGAGAGCAATCGGGTTCTCTTTTCATCGCTTTTTTCTCTGCGTTCGACCCCCGCTTTCTTTTCGTCTTCGCCTGTGTCCGCCAGACCGTGTGGGTCAGGGAAGGGGATCAGCTCCTGTTCGCACCCTTCCCCGATGCAGATCACCGTCATTCCAACGGCGATGGGAGAGCCTTCCTCTATTTCGACGCTTATACCTGGGTTCAGGAAACCGCTTCCGTAAAAGGTCCCGTTCCGGCTTTTCAAGTCCGTGATGAACAGGCGGTCGCCCTTCTTCAAAATCCTCAGGTGCTTGCGGGACAGGGTTTTGTCCTCGATCCGGATGTCATTGTCCAGGGAGCGGCCCAAGAAGATCGCCCCCTGCCTCAAGGGAAAAGAACGCCCCTTTGCAGGGCCGTTGAGTACGAAGAGTGTGGTCATCTTGTCCTTCCTAAGGTAAAAGGAACGGCTGATCCTATTGTCCGTCAAAGACAAAGGAGCGGCCTGGCCTCAGTGATCGAGTCGTCTCTTTTGGGGTTTAGCCAGGAAGGGACGAACCACGTATAAAGGACAGGGACTTGGGGCCTAAGTAATTCCTAAGGTAGAGCCAGGAGGCGGGATCGGAGGTTGGACTTCCTGTTCCTCAGATCGAGCTTCCTGCGCAGGTTTTCTCTGTGGAACTCGATGGTGCGCGAGGAGGAATGCATCATTTCCGCGATCTCTTTAGTTGTCTTCCCCTCCTTGATGAGCATGGCCACGTGCATCTCCTTGGGGGTAAGGTGGTACTGGTCGGAGGACAGCCTCCTGGCCAGAGGCGAAGCGATGTCATTCAAATGGGATCGCAGAATTTCCAGGTATGCAGACTGTTTTTCAGTGGGGCCTGACCCGGCCAGCTTGTCCACGTAAGGCTCTATCAGAAGCTTGATGTTGGAAACCACTCTCTCTTCAAGCTCCTCCCTGTCCTGAGTTCTTTTTTCAAGAAGGACCTTGAGGGCCACGTTCAATTCCTCGAGGGTTTTGCTCTTGGACTGGAGGTTTTTTTCTCTCTCCTGGATCGCCATTTTCATCTCTTCCTCCTGGGTGATATCCCTGGAAAAGACGGCAAGCTGGACGACCTCGCCCTTGGCGTTCAAAACGAGGCAGATGGAGTGTTCCAGGAGAAACCCAGCCATTTGGTCTTTGTAACGAAGAGGCTTGCGGCTTTGAATAACTTCCTGTCCCAGGATCTTCTTTGCTTTCGCGAGGTCAGGGGGGAGGAGATCCAGGATGTTTTTACCCAGAAGTTCCTCCGCGCTTTTCCCGAATCTCATGCAAAACGTCTTGTTGAAAGCAAGCAGGTTTCCTCGGTTGTCTATCAGGAAAGCCACCTCGGAGGATGCGTCCAAAAGAGCTTGAGTCCGCGCTTCGCTTTCCTGAAGTTTGGCCTCCATGGAGCGGCGGCGGGAGATGTCAAAGCCGATCGATTGGTATTCCTTCACCACGCCCTTCTCGTCCGCCAAAGCCCGGTCGGTCCACTGCTGCCAGTGCAGGGACCCGTCAGGCGCGATGACCTGGTGCTCGTAGGTGCACAGGGGCTCCTCCACGGTCAGGGACAAGAAGTGGCTCCTCACCGTTTCCCGTTCCGAATCAGGGATGAACTGAAAGAAATCGCGGCCCAGCAAATCCTCTTTTCTTTTTCCGAAATAGTCGCAGTAGGTTTTGTTGACCAGCGTGAGGGTCCCATCCGGGAGAAAACGGCAAATGAGGGCAGGGATGTCGTCCAGAATGCTCGCCAGGCTTGGGTCGGGGTTCTCGGGATGGTTCTGCGCTTTACCGTTAGGCTTCACACTTCGACCATCTCGGCTTGCCAGGAGCACGGAATGCAACCCTTGACGGACTGGTAGGCAGGGCATTTGTCCGCGTACACAGCGAGAGCCCGCTCAGCCTTGCCCCTGGCGCCGGTGGGGATCTTGAATTGGTAAGTCAGGCGGATCTTCGTGATCCTGAGGACGCCGTCCACGTCCTCAATGTCCCCTTCCACAAAGGAGACGAGGTTCTCTGCAGCCTTGATGTCCCGCGCTTCCAGCGCAGAGGCAAGAGTCCCGGTCAGTCACCCGCCAATGCCGGCGATGACATGATCAAGGGTTGCGGGATACTCAGGACCCGTGATCACGCGGCCGTACTTCTCCTTGTAGAAATTTTTGATGCCGCCGTGCATGCCGAAATGAACAGGCTCCGTGAAGTCCTCGATGTAGGCTGTGCGGTGAGGGCCTTCATGCTTCACGATACGGATGTGGCTGGTGTGGGCTACAGGCATGGTCAACCTCCCCCCTAATTCACCTCAAAGGTGACATGCACTTCCACTTGGACGGGGATCTCGCCCACGGCGATCGGCGTTCTTGCGGCCGCTGGGGCAGCCTCCCGCATGACGATCGTCGGATACTCTCTCGAATCGTAGGTGATCTTCAGAATTCGCTTAATGGTCATCCCGGCCGCTTTTGCCAGAGCTTCCGCATCTCTCATGGCCCGCTTAAGAGCCTCAAGTCCCGCTTCTTTTCTCAGATCTTCTTCTTTGTCATTGCTGAAGCTCAGGTTGCCAATGCGGCTCACTCCTGCCTCAGCGGCGTCGTCAATAAAGGACCCTGTTTTGTCTAGGTCCTTGGATTCAAGGACAACGGTGTTCCGCACCCTGTATCCGATGACCCGTTCGGTCTTTTCATAAACAGGGGAGAGGGCAAAGCCGGTGGTTCTCAATTTGGTGTCTTTGTCGGAAACTTTCTTGAGCGCGGCCAGGACCCTCTCCGTCCGTTCCGCATTGTCTCGCACGGCGGCCTGAGCTTTGGGGGAGTCGGATTCTACAGAAAAAGAGATCGTCACGGTGGTGGGCAAGGCCGTCACGGCAGCCCGGCCGGTAATTTCTATGGTTGAAGGCTTATCCTCTGCGACCGCAGGGTCGATTAAGCCCGCGAGCAGGAAAAGTAAAAAGGAAAAAACAGAGAATTTCTTGATCATCGCAGAACTCCATCTTGAAAGGTTACCCGGATCAGTCCGTCCACAAGTCGTCTATGGGGGCTAGGCCAAGTCACCCGGTCCCTCTGCGGAGGGAGGGGGGCCAATGGGGGAGTGTGCACTCGGTGACCTTGATTCATAAAACACAACCCGTTTGGTGTCAACCCGTAAAAACCCGTGCGCCGTGCTCGGAGCCCAAGAGGATGTCACGCGCTTTGGGGCCGCAGTTCAGCACCAGATCGAAGGCGGACAGATTGGCAAGGAACTCTCCCCACAACTGGGGGTAGACCGGAACGGGAGGGGTGACGTAGAGGATCTCTGTTCCAGCCTCCTCGAACGGTTGCTCGTCTAGAAACTTCTTGGCAGGCGCCTGAGCGAGGAATTGAGAGGCGCCGAGTGCCGCACAGAGGTCCACCAGCCGCCGGTTCCCGGTGGAGGGGAGGTTCAAATCGGAGAGCAGCACCATTTCTGTTTTGATCGCAAGGACCCCCATCAGGTAATGGATCACCGCCAGATTGAGGTCTATCAGCCGTTTCTGTTTTTCCCGAAACATCTCCTCCATGAAAGCCAGGTGCTCCGGAAGGTAAGGAGCATTCCTGTAAGCCGTTTTGAGGCTCTCCAGGTGCTTCTTGGCCCACCGGCCTTCATGGCAAATCCTGACGTCGCGGATCTTCTGAAGACCCAGTCCCTTTTTCCAAACCGGCACCGTGATCCACAAGGTTCCCTGGTGGCTCTTGAAGCGGTTCCTGGAGATCCAGGTGGTTCCCTGGGGGAATTGCACGTCGTCCAGGAGCACGAGCAGGTCGGACCTCCACGCTTTGTAGAAGAACCCCGGAAAAGGGGCGAAGAATGGCTGATGAGCGGAGAGGATCATAGGACATGCCTAAAATGCCAAAAGAGCCCAAAAGGCCTTTATTCCCTTTATCTTGAGAACGTGGGGCACCAGCACCCTCTCGCTGTTCGCTGTAAGCGCTCCTTGATAAGGCATGCTTCCGGGCAGATCTTTGAAGGCCTTGAAGAGCAAGCGCCCGGCTTCCTGCCCGGCAGGAAGAGTATCCTCCGGCCTCGTCTCCCCGTCCTTGTAAGCGAGGGCCGGGTTTTCACGAATGAGTTCTTCGTCGTTTGCCGCCATAGGCTCCGTCGAGGCGCAGAGCAGGAATTCTATTACGAATCATGAGAAAAAGAAACAGGAAGTGAGGGCAATCCGCGGCGGTTACGATGCTAAGGGGGGCAAGGCGTCGGAAATGTGAACCAATTCAAGTTCGGTCTCTTTAACTCCCTGCAGGAATAGGCGAATGGCGCGGCCGGTTTCGGCAAAAGGATGGCCGATGCCCACGGCGTAACCGTGCCGGAGGGCAATGCCTTTCAGCTGCTGAAGCTGACGGAGGATCGCACGCTCTTCCACTCGGTTGTCCAGGAAGACGTCCCTTGAAGCGGCAGGCAGGTGAAGGGTTTTCGCGGTCTTGTATCCCTTGGAGTCGCCGGTCGTGAGGCTGTCCACAAAAAAGAGCCCTCGATCTTTGACCACCTGGAGGGTTTCCAGCATTTCTTTGGGCGCGGCGGTAAAACGAGAGCCCATGTGGTTGTTCATTCCCGTGGCAAAGGGCACAGAGGAAATGTTCTCCGCCACGGTGTGCGTGATTTTGGTCGGGTCGTCTCCAACGTAGAGTGCGCCCGGGCCTGGGCTGAGTCCCCGATCTCGTGGCTCCATGGGCTGGTGAAGCATGATTTCATGACCTTCTCTGTGAATCCAAGAGGCCGACTCCTCGGATGCGGCGAGCCGGGGCAGGACCGCAAAGGTCATGGGAACGCCAAGGTCCAGAAAGGGTTTTGTGTGGGCAAGGCTGGCGCCGATATCATCGATAATTAGGGCAAGACGAGGTTTTATTTGCGGATTTTGGTCAATATGATCGGAGGCAAAGGCTTTTGAAAAAGAATTAAGCCCGAGGAGGTTACCTAAAACAAAAGAGGAGCTACTTAGAAGAAATGTTCTTCTATCCATTCTTTTTCACTGAGTTGATTCATAAACCTGAATTATAAGTAAAATTGAGTTGAGTTTTGCCTACAACCAATTGAGGTTGATGTCAAGAAAAAATACAACATGTGGTGCTTTTTTCTCAATTTGGCGGTGAAAAATAGTGGAAAAGGGGCTGGGGCTGAAAATTCGAAGATGATTTATTCGCAAGGATTTCATACTATGGGCGACATGACAGAGGATAAGAAAGAAGAAGAAAGGGGCATGGATGAGAACGGAAAGATGCCCTTTACAGAGCATCTGGCCGAATTGCGAAAGCGATTGATCATCTGCTTTGCCGGCATCGGGGTGGGATTTGCGATTGCGTATTTCTTCAAGGAGAGCCTCTTTGTTCTGCTCATGCAGCCCCTGAAGGGTGCGATGAATCCGGGGCAGAAGCTCATTTTCACAGGGCTTCCGGAAGCCTTCTTCGTTTACATCGAAGTCGCTTTTTTCGGAGGGATCCTCTTCGCGGCTCCCCTGATCCTCTTTCAAATGTGGCTCTTCATTGCGCCGGGATTGTACAAGAACGAGCAGCGCTTCCTCCTTCCCCTTCTCGTTCTTTCGATTTTCTTTTTTGCCGGAGGGGTGGTGTTCGGGTACTCCGTGGTCTTCCCCTATGCGTTCAAATACCTCCTGGGTTTTGAATCGGACCTTGTCCAGGCCCTCCCCTCCATGCGTGAGTACCTCACTCTTGCCACCACGCTTCTCATTGCCTTCGGGTTTATCTTCCAGCTTCCTCTGGTCATGACCATGCTCGCGCGGTTCGGGATCGTCACCCCGCGCTTTCTCAGCAAGAACCGAAAATACGCCGTGCTTCTGAGCTTCGTGGCGGCGGCCATCATCACGCCGACACCGGATGTGGTGAATCAGTTCCTGATGGCCGGACCGCTGGTCATTCTCTATGAGGTCAGCATTGTCGGCGCGAAGATTTTTGGAAAGAAACAGGCCCAACAGAAGGATGAAGAGACTGAGAAACCCGATGCACGTCACGCGCAGGAGAATTGATCATGGAAGCTGAGTCTACGGATCTCCTGCGCACGATGCGATCTCAGGCGGAGACCATTTTTCGCGCTTCTTTGAAAAGGATCGATCCCTATGAGGCGGTGAAGCGCTTTCTCCGGCTCGAGGGCGACAGGCTCATTCTCCATCAGGAAGGAAGGGCGGAGGTCGTGCTGGACCTCCAGAAGATTGATCGTGTCTTCGTGGTCGGCGGCGGAAAAGCCACGGCGCCCATGGCCCGAGCCGTGGAAGACATTCTTGACCGACGAATCAGGAAAGGCATCATCAATGTCAAATATGGGTTTGGGGAGAAGCTGCTTCACACGGAGATCACTGAGGCCGGGCATCCTCTGCCTGACCCGAAAGGGGCGGAAGGGGCTAGAAAGATCCTGGATCTCTTGGAGTCTGCAAGGGAAGCCGACCTGATCGTTTCTCTCATCTCCGGAGGCGGTTCCGCCCTTCTTCCCCTGCCGGCTGGAGTCATTACTCTTGCCGAGAAACAGGCCTTGACCCAGAAGCTTCTCGAGTGTGGAGCCACCATCGAGGAAATCAATACCCTCCGAAAACACATCTCCCTTTCCAAGGGAGGCCAACTGGCCAGGGCCGCCTTTCCGGCAACCACCCTGAACCTCATGCTCTCCGATGTGGTGGGCGACAAAATGGACGTCATCGCCTCAGGGCCTTTTGTTCCGGATCAAAGCACGTTTGAGGAAGCCTGGGCCATCATCGAAAAGTATGGACTGACCGACATTCCTGAATCCATAAAGGTCCACCTGCGGAAAGGTCTGGAAGGCAAGATACCGGAAACGCCCAAGGCCGGAGACGTCGTCTTCAGCCGTGTCTTCAATCGAATCGTCGGAAGCAATCTCCTCGCCCTTGAAGCGGCCAAAGCGGAAGCGGAACGCATGGGATACAGAACCTTGATTCTCTCCTCGACCATTGAAGGGGAAACCAAAGAGGTCGCAAGAGTGCACACGGCCATTGCCAGGGAGATCCTGGCCTCGGGTCAACCCCTTCCTGTGCCTGCCTGCGTGCTCTCCGGGGGAGAGACGACCGTGACCATCCAGGGCCGGGGGCTCGGAGGAAGAAATCAGGAGTTTTGCCTGGCCGCAGCCCTGGATCTCGCGGCCCTTCCGGCGAGAGCGGTGATTCTGAGCGGCGGAACAGACGGAAACGACGGACCCACGCCGGCGGCCGGCGCAATTGTCGACGCCCACACCGTCCAAAGAGGGATTCAGGTCCGCGTGAAAGCGGCCGAGTATCTCCGCAACAACGACTCCTTCCATTTCTTCGAGAAGACAGGAGAGCTCCTCGTCACAGGGCCCACCAAAACCAACGTGATGGACGTGCGGCTTGTCCTCGTGCGTTAGGCCAGTAATCCGTGAACAGAAAACAGCGGGGAGCAGGGACGGAAACCCGACGAGGCGGACGGGCGACCATATGAGTGACGAGTGACAAGTGACAAGTGACGAGATTAAGACATGAACTTGTCACTCGTTACTCGTCACTTGTCACTCGTCACCAAGAGGGGCGTTTTTCAGCAGCCTGCTAATGCTTCCCCAGCCATCTCCGCACCAGATAGGGCTTGGTCATTTCGAAAACCTTGCAGTCCTCTTCAACGGCCTCTTCCGCCTGGCGTGCAGACATCCGACTTGTCTTTTTCACAAAGGCACTGGTCTTGCCGAAGTAGAGCGGGAGGAGCGAGTCGATCAGCAGTCGCAAGTCGCAGACCCTGTCCCTGTAGCTGACCGCTGAGTCGAAAAGGATTCTCGCCCAGAGATCCGTGGGAAAATCAAAAACACCCTTCTCCATTTGAAAGGTTTCCAGAAGTTTGCTGAAAACCTCAGGGCTGAGAACCCTCTCCCAGACCTCACCGAAGGAGGGAAGGCCTTGGCGAAACATCGAGAAAAGCTTCTCGCTGTCCACCGTGACTTTGGGGGGCGCCTCCGGCTCCACGGGCTGGAAGCCGAACACGGGTGTGGGCCTGGAGTGTTTCACCCTGAGCCAAGAGGCATTCAACTGAGGGATCATGGCAAAGAGCGATTCCACCACGTCGCGGAACACACGACCGGCCGACCCTCTGGTCCGATGGGTCTTCGGTTTCCCCACGAAGGCCTGACACAACCGCATCCCCCGATTCAGGGCAAGGATCGTCATAAAGACGCCGACCCCGAAACCGGCCACCCTCTCATCCCACAGCGGACTCTGCACATAGGAGCCCGCCATGCCCCCGCTCAAAGCAAAGTCCACTCCAATCGGCTGACGGACCCGTCTTCCCAACAGGGCCCGCACCATGGGGTAGGCGATTTGGTGGTTGATCAGTCCTTCGTACTTGTGCTGGACATACAGAGGCGTGACCAAAGAGAAGCCCTTGAAGAGCGGCTCTCCGAGGTGCTTGATCCACTCCGGTGTGAGCGTCTGGGCATCCGCGTCCACGACCACGATCGCTTTGGCCTGAAGCTCGACGGCTTTGCGAAACAGGGCTTTCAGGGTGTTCCCTCTGCTGTGAATTCCAGGAGGGGCGGAAACGTAGATCTTCGGCACTCGGGAGGATGCCTCCAGAAACGCCTCTTTCGTGCGGTCCGGAGAGTTCTTGTCGCAGTTGATGACAACGGCGCGGACCCCAGGAAAATAGCGCGACAATCCTTCGCCTGCCTGAAGAGCGGCATGGGCAATGGTTCCCGCCGCATTGTAGGTCGGGATGCCGACCACCAGGTCGGCCCCGTCTATTCCTGAAGGATTGACTTCCGCTTCAAACATGCTTCTCAGGGTTCACCCCATGCAGGCCTTTGTCCACAACCAAAGTCCGAAAGGGTTGCGGCTCTCAAGAGAGCACACCCCCGTCCCGGGCTCATAGGTTCGATGCATCATGCACAGAAGTTTCAGTTTAAGACTCTAAAACAACTTCTTTTGCTGCGAGTCCCTGTCGTCCATGGGGATGCCGAAGTGGTTGTAAGCGAGTTGCGTGGCCACGCGGCCTCGGGGGGTCCGCTTGATGTAGCCCATCTGGATCAGGAAAGGCTCGTACACGTCTTCCAGGGTGTCTTTCTCTTCGCTCACCGCAGCAGACAGAGTGTCCA